>NZ_JBNFNU010000474.1:0-2898 GCF_057364445.1 Xanthobacter sp. BG11Y11_SDJG | reverse complement strand
CCCGCGCACCAGCGGCGGCGATGCGTTCCTCGGGGGATTGCGCCGGCGCCGCGGTGGGCGGGGTGCTGCCGGACGGAGCCTCCGGCGGCCGGTGGAGAGGCGGCGGCGTTCTTCGCCATCAAAATCGGTCCTTCTCGCGGTGGATGGGGGCCGCACGGCTGCGGCCCGCGGCAGATGCGGGGCCTCAGGCGAGGCCAGTGTTGCGGTACATACGGTCGCCCTCGAAGCGGACGATGCGGCGCGCATCCGAGCCGGTGAGCACGCGGCTCTGCTTGCCAGGGCCGGCGGGCGCAGGCGCCGCCCCACCGCCGGGGGCAACATAGTTCGGGGCGATGGTGGGGGAGATGGTGACGGAGAGGCGGGCCTTCAGGTCCGCGATGAAGCGGTCGGCGGCCGCGAGCGCAACGGAGGCCTGGCGCTCGATGCCGGCCGCGAAGGCTTGCATGGCCGCGGCGCCGGCATCGCCAGCCGCCAGCGCCGCCGCGTCCATGCGGGCCACCCCCTCAACCGTGCCCATGCCCATGGCACCGCCACCGCCCGGGAGGTCGCCGTTTCGCACGGGCTCCACGCCCGGGGCCTTGAAGCCATTGTAAAGGTCGCGCCGCTCCACCGCCTCGCGGCGCTGCTGCTCCAGCGCCTTGATCTGCTCGGCGATGAACAGCGCGCCGACGGGATTGCCGGCGAGGGTCTTGCGCTTCTTCGCGAGCTCGGCCTCGAGCGCGTCCAGCTCCTCCTGCGCCTGGCGCTCGCGCTTGCGGAACGGGTCTTCGCGCTCGGCTTCCATGCGCTCGATCTTTGCCCGCGCCGGCCTGCGCACGTTCTCATCCCAAGCCTTGCCCGGCCCGGCGCCGAACAGGTCCTCGGCCGCGTCGTTCGCCTGCTTGAGGCCTTCAGAGAGCGCGCGGATGGCGAGGTTCAGATCTTCCAGGAACCCGCCGGCGCCCGCGTCGTAGGCCAGCTTTCCGGAGGAGACCAAAAGGCGTTCCAGGCGTTGCTGAGGCGCTGGATCGACGCCTCCGCGTCGCCTGTCACCTTCGCGAGGTCCCCGGCGATGGTGCCATTCGCGGCCTTCACGCGCGAGACGGCAGACTTGTATTCTTCCCAGTGTTCAATCATCGCGACGATGAAGCGGCGCGAATCCGACTCGGCGAAGATGGAGGAGAGGAAAGCATTGCGGCGAAGGTCGTTCATGTTCTTCGTCGCCTTCATCAGCGCTTGCACGATGGCTTCGGCGCCGTTCTCACCGCGCTTCTGCGCCACCTCCATGATCTTCAAGAGATCGAGGTTGTGCTTCTTCGCGGCCTTCAGAACCGTGGGGGACAAGATCTTTTCGAATGCGTCGGCCACGCCCACCGCGGCGCTCTCGGCCGTGCCGGACACCTTGCGCGAAATCTGGAGCATGGCGCCGATGCGCTCGACACCATCGGCGCCGGCGAAGCCCAGCTTGGCCGCCGACGCGAGGACGCGGGGGAGATGTTCGGCCATGTTCTTGATTTCAAACATGCCGAGCTTGCCGCTCACGGCTAGGGCGTCGAAGGAGCGGCCCATGGCTGCCGCCTCCACCTTGAGCGAGGTCGCCATGGCCGCGGCGCTGCGCCCGACCTCCTCGACCTGGGCGCCGGTGGCCTGCGCCGTGGCCGCGACAGAGGGCAGGAAGGCCATGGCCTCCTGCAAATTGAAGCCGGCCTGCACCAGCACGTCGAGGCCCTTTACCAGGTCCTCGCGCGGCAGCGCCACCGCCTGCGCGAGCGCCTGAAGTGCCAGCCCGGCGCGCTCGATTTCGGCGGTGGAGGCTTCCGCCGTGATGCGCACGCGGGTGAGCGCGCGGTCGGCTTCGGCATACTCCTGCACGGCGCGGGAAACGCCGCGCACGGCGCCATAGCCGGCCGCGGCGGTGGCGATGGAGGCCATGCGTCCGCCGATGCCGGCGACCATGCCGCCACCACCGCCGCGCCGGCCCACCGCACCGCGGGCCTTGGAGTCGAGATTTTTCAGAGATCCTTCAAGCTTCTTCGCCGGGCCGGACACTTGGTCAATCAGGCGCAGCGTCAGCGTTGATGTCATATTTGCCATGCGAAACTCCTTTGCCGCCGGGCGGCGCTGGTGTTCGGGGTGGGGGCGGATGGCAAAAGCGCCGCGCGGGCGCCCTCAGGCGGCCGCTGGGGCCGGGCCGATGTCAGGCAACAGGAAATGAGCGGCCTTCATGATCCGCTCGGCATCGCACCAGCTCAGGGCGGCGAACTCCTCGCGCGCGAGGCCGGCCATCGCGCAAACCAGCGCCATCTCATCGGCTTCGCCGGCGCTCCATGCACCCACCTCGGCGAGCGTCGCCTCGCGCAGGGTCACGGCGGCGATGAGGCGCGGGCGGTTGATGGGGTTGGCGAGGCGCAGGTGACCGCGGTCGCCGCGCCGGCCCCGGCGCCGGAGGATGAGCGCGCAATAGCGCGGTGCTGCCGGTGCGGCGGCGCTTGGCAGTGGTGGAAGGGGCTTGAGGCATAGGGGGCGATCCTTGGATTGAAGGTCAGATTGGCGCCGCGCGCGACGGTGGGAGCCGATCAGTGGCGGGTGGCCACGCGCGGCGTGCGGCGGCGGGTTTTGGTGAGGGTGCGCACTTCGGCTGCGCGATCCGCCGCCGTGGCGGCATGATCGAGCAGCGCCGCAATGCGGTCCGCGCGATCATCCAGGAGGAGGTTGGCGATGCGGTCGAACGCGACGACCAGTTCTGCGACGGCCGCGCTGGTTTCGCCCATCTCGGCCACCGCTTCGACGACGCGCGGGCCATGATGCTGAACGAAGGCAGCGACTAGGCGCACGTCGTCGCCGGTGACGCCTGCGGCGAGGGCCGCGGCCACCGCATCGGCCGAAGGGCGCCGCCGCCCCGCCGCCTGGGGCTCCGCC
>NZ_JBNFNU010000473.1:0-2913 GCF_057364445.1 Xanthobacter sp. BG11Y11_SDJG | reverse complement strand
ATCGGCGCGGCGCTCGGCATCGAGGTGCGCGCCGAGTTGCTGCCGCAGGACAAGCTCGACGCGGTCGGCGCGCTGAAGCGCGAGGCGCCGTGGTGGCGAACGTGGGCGACGGCATCAACGACGCCCCGGCGCTGGCCGCCGCCGACATCGGCATCGCCATGGGCGGCGGCACCGACGTGGCGCTGGAGACGGCGGACGCCGCGGTGCTGCACGGCCGGGTGAAGGACGTGGCGGCGATGATCGACCTTTCCCGCCGCACCATGGGCATCATCCACCAGAACATCGCCATCGCGCTCGGGCTGAAGGCGGTGTTCCTGGTGACGACCCTCGCCGGCATCACAGGCCTTTGGCCGGCCATCCTCGCCGACACCGGCGCCACCGTGCTGGTGACGCTCAACGCTTTGCGGCTGCTCTCGGCCCGCCTCGGCTGAGGGGTCCGGCGGAGCCGGCACAGGCGGGCTGGACAAAGGGCACTTCCGGGCATATACCCATATCCATGACGTCTCCCTGCTATTGCGCCAATCTGAGGATGGCGGCCCGGAAGATCTCGGCGCGCTATGACGAGGGCCTGGCGCCCTCCGGCATCAACGTCGCCCAATACGGGCTGCTGCGCCGGATTGCCCGCGCCGAGGGCATAAGCCTCACGGAGCTCGGCGCCCTGTCCGGCCTCGACCGCTCCACCATCGGCCGCAACGTGCGGGTGCTGGAGCGCATGAAGCTGGTGAAGTCGGGCCGCGGCAAGGACCAGAGGGAGGCCGTCGTCCGGCTCACCGAGACCGGATCGGCGACGCTCGCCGCCGCGACACCGCTCTGCAGGCTGCCAGAGGAGGTGGAGGACCGTTTCGGCGCGGACAATCTGAAGCTGCTGCAGGAGGCCCTCGACGCCCTCTGACCGCTCGTTTTTCGCCCTTGTACAGGTATATGCCCGCAAATCTCGCGCCCCCGCGCGGCCTCAAGCCGGGCAGGCGTTTCCTCCTCCCCCCTGGGTTGCCGCCTCGCCGCACCCTGCATGGTGAACACACATGGACTACATCCCCTTCGGACGCACCGGCCTGATGGTCTCGAAGATCGCCCTCGGCACCGCGACCTTCGGCACCGGCTGGGGCTATGGCGCGGACGCCGCGGCCGGCGCCGCGATCTTCAATGCCTATGACGCGGCCGGCGGAAACTTCATCGACACCGCCGATGTCTACCAGTTCGGCCAGTCCGAGGAGATGCTCGGCGCCCTCCTCGACGGCCGCCGGGAGCGGTTCGTGCTCGCCACCAAGTTCGCGAACGGCGACAAAGCGGGCGCGGACCGGCTTGTCACCGGCAACAGCCGCAAGGCCATGGTCGCCTCGCTCGAGGCGAGCCTTAGGCGCCTCAGGACGGATCGCGTCGACCTGTTCTGGGTACACCATCCCGACGGCGTCACCCCGGCCGAGGAGATCGTGCGCGGGCTCGACGATCTCGCCCGCGCCGGCAAGATCCTGTTCGGCGGCCTCTCCAACTTCCCCGCCTGGCGCCTCGCCCGTGCCGCGACGCTCGCCGAGATGAGCCGCGCGGCGCCCATCGCCGCGGCCCAGTTCGAGCATTCGCTGGTCCACCGGGCGCCTGAGGCCGACCTGTTCCCGGCTGCGCGCGCGCTCGGGATGGGGATCGTCACCTGGTCGCCGCTCGGCGGCGGCGTGCTGACCGGAAAATACCGGCGCGGCGAGACCGGCCGTGCCGAAGCATTGGGCGGGCGCGTGTTCCAGGCCGAGAACTCGACGCAGCGCGCGGCCGTCGTCGACGCCGTGCTCGACATCGCCGGCGCCCGCGGCGTGCCGCCCGATCAGGTGGCGATCGCGTGGGCCGCAAGTCATGCGAGCGTGCCCATGATCGGGCCGCGCACGCTCGACCAATTGAACAGCAACCTCGCCGCCCTCGCGCTGGTCCTCTCAGGGGAGGAACGCGCCCGTCTCGACGCCGCGAGCGCGCTGGAGGGGGCGTTCCTTCCCGAGGCCGCCCCCCAGTTCGAAGGCCGCTCGCCGGCCGGCGCGATGCCCGTCGCCTGAGCCCTGCTCGCGCGACTGAAGGAGATCTTCCGATGACCACCTCAGCCGACATCCTCATCACCCAGCCGGTGCGCACCGCCATCGGCGCCTATAACGGGGCGCTGAAGGGCACCCCCGCCACCGATCTCGGCGCGGCGGTGGTGCGCGAGACGCTGCGCCGGGCCGGCCTCGCTCCGGAACGCATCGGCTCGGTCGTCATGGGCAACGTGATCCAGGCCGGAAACCGCATGAACCCGGCCCGCCAGGCGGCGCTCGGCGGCGGCCTCCCGGTTTCGGTGCCGGCCATGACCGTCAACCGCGTGTGCGGCTCCGGCGCGCAGGCGATCCTCACCGCGGCCCAGGAGATCGGCGCCGGCGACATCGAGGCCGCGGTGGCCGGCGGCATGGAGAACATGGACCGCGCGCCCTATCTGATGGACGGCGGGCGATGGGGCTACCGCATGGGTCCGGCGACCATCCTCGACAGCATGCTCACCGACGGCCTCAACGACGCCTTCTCCGGCGCGCACTCCGGCTGGCACACCGAGGACCTCGTGGCGCAGATGCAGATCAGCCGCGCCGACCAGGACGCCTTCGCCGCACGCTCGCAGGAGCGCTTCGCCGCCGCCCAGGCGGCGGGCCGCTTCACGGACGAGATCGTCGCCGTGGAGGTGAAGGGCCGCAAGGGTCCGGAGCGCTTCGACACCGACGAGGCGCCGCGCCCGGAGACCACCCGGGACATCCTCGCCCGGCTGAAGCCCGCCTTCCGGCCGGACGGCACGATCACCGCCGGCAACGCGCCGGGGCTGAACAGCGGCGCGGCGGCCATGGTGGTGTCGCGCCGCGGCTTTGCCGATGCCAACGGTCTCGCGGCGCTCGGTCGAACTGGCGGCCACGG
>NZ_JBNFNU010000472.1:0-2915 GCF_057364445.1 Xanthobacter sp. BG11Y11_SDJG | reverse complement strand
CTTGATGTGACCTCGATGCCGGAGGCGGAGGTGGAGCAGCGCGTCGCCGGCGGCGCCGCGATGGTGGGGTGCGTCGTGGTGCGCGACGACCCCGGCGGCGGCGACGGCGAAGCCGCCGCTGCTGATCCTCGCCGGATCCCGGCCGCCAGGTGGCGGGGGCGATCCTCATGGCGCGGCTCCAGCGCGTGATGGGCTACCAGCTTCCCGGCATCGCCATCCGGCGGGTGGCGGCGCAGCTCCAGGTGCTGGTGGGCGAATTCACGCCGCAGCAGAAGGAGCGCCTGGAACAGTCGGTGGCGAGGGCGCCGGAGCTGGTGGCGGACGGCGCCGTGGACCTGGTGGAGCGGCGCCCGGTGGCGCGCCTGAAGGACGAGCCGGCCGTGACCTATTATGCCGGCGCCATCGCCATGCTGTTCCTGCTGTTCTCGGCCGTGCTCGGCGCCGCGAGCCTGGTGGACGAGCGCCGCTCGGGGGTGTTCGACCGGGTGGTCATGGCGAATGGCGGCCTGGTCGCCCTCGTCACCGGCAAGATGGCGTTCCTGGTGCTCCAGGGCCTCGCGCTCTCCGCCGTGCTGATGACGGTGGCGAGCCTTGTCTACGGCGTGCCGGTGCTCGCCAATCTCGGACCGCTCACGGCGGTGGCGCTGGCCGCGGCGCCTCCGCCGCCGGCATCGCTCTGCCGCTCGCGGCGGCCTCGCGCACGCGCCATCAGGCGCAGACGCTGTCGACCTTCGCGGTGCTGCTGCTCTCAGCGGTGGGGGGCAGCATGGTGCCGCGCTTCCTGATGCCGCACTGGCTGCAGCAGGCGGGCGACCTCACGCCCACCGCCTGGGGCATCGAAGCGTTCCAAGGTGCGCTCTGGCGTGGCGATTCGCTCACCGCGCTTTTGCCTTCGCTCGCCGTGCTCCTTATATTCGCAGTCGCGGGATGGGCGCTGTCGGTGCTGCTGGTGCACCGTTCCGTGCGGCTCGGCTGAGGCGGAGCCGGATTGATCTGGAGCAGCGCGGCGTCCGTAGGCGGCGCTAGACTGACCGCTGCCGAGAGCCCAAGACAGGCTGCTGCCAGGAGCCCAAGACAGGCTCACGCCGTGAGAAGAAGGCCATGACCATTCTCGTCAACGTCCTGATCGTCGTCGCCACCGTCGCCGCCATGGAAGGCGTCGCCTGGGCGGCGCACAAATACGTCATGCACGGCTGGGGCTGGGGCTGGCACAAGTCGCACCACGAGCCGCGCCATGGCGCGTTCGAGCGCAACGACCTGTATGCGGTGCTGTTCGCGGTGCTGGCGATCATCCTGATCTATGTCGGCCGCAATGACGGCGGCACCCTCCTGTGGATCGGGGTGGGGATGACGGTCTACGGCTTCCTCTATTTCTTCGTGCACGACGGGCTGACCCACCAGAGGTGGCCGTTCCGCTACGTGCCGCGCCACGGCTACCTGAAGCGCCTCGTGCAGGCGCACCGGCTGCACCACGCGGTGGAGGGCAAGGAGGGCTGCGTCTCCTTCGGCTTCCTCTATGCTCCCTCGGTGCCGGCGCTGAAGGCCAAGCTCAAGACGCTGCACGGCGGCAGCCTGAAGAATTCCGACGTCAATTCGGAAGCGGCGGAATAAGTCTCACCGGGAGACGGCGCCCTCGATGAGGTCCGCCGCCCGCCCGACCCCGCCGCCGTCCGCCATGGCCGCCGCAACGCGCCGCGCGGCAGCGGCAAATGCGGGATCGCCGAGCACCGCCCCGAGCGCGTCCCGCAAGCGGCGCCGGCTGAGCTTTCCCGCCGGGACCACCTGCGCCACGCCGTGATAACCGAGCCGCGACGCGGTCGCCGGCTGCTCGAAGGCGATGGGCACCGCCACCAGCGGCACCCCGGCCGCCATGGCGTCCAGCACCGTGTTCATGCCGCAATGGAGCACCGCGGCGCGGCAGCGCGCCAGAACCTCGCCTTGGGGCACGAAGGCGCGCACCTCGCACAGCGCCTCAAGGCGCCTCACCTCATGGGGCGCCAGCAGCCCGCCATGGGCGATCAGCAGCCGCACGCCGAGATCGCGCGCGCCTTGTGCCACCTTCAGGAAGATGTCCGCCCGCGCGCCCTGGAGCGTGCCCAGCGAGCAGAACACCAGCGGCCGCCCATCGTCCGGCCCGAGGTTCAAAGGCTCCACCGGCACCGGGCTCGCCCCGTCGCGCCACGGGCTGCCATAATGGAACGTGGCGGGCAGCTCCCGCCGCGGGAAGTCCAGCGCCTGCGGCACCTGCGAGACCGTGAGCAGCGGCGAGAAGCCCTGGTCGGCGAACGGGTCGAGGCCGAACGCCGCGCCGTGGCGCATCAGCACCTTGCGCATGGGGCGCAGCAGCAGGTCGGTCACCTGGTAGCCGCCCTTGTTCATGACGAGGCCCTTCTCGCTCAAATCGTAGGGCCAGGGCACGAAAGGCGGCGGCACGGTGGGCTCGCGGTTGAGCGGCAGCGCGGTGGCGGTGGAGATGAAGGGGAGGCCGAGATGGCGCGCCACGAGCCCGCCGGCCGCCTCGGTCTGGTCGGCGATCATCGCCTGCGCGCCGATCGCGCGCAGCGCGCCCGGCAGATCGCGGCACAGCATGTCGGTCTGGGCGGCGGTGGCCTTCAGCGTCCCCAGCAGGCCGAACAGGCCGGTGGGCTTCGCCAGCCGGTCCACATAGGCCCTCAGCGCGCCGGGCGGATAGTCGCGCTGCCCCACCGCGTGGAAGCCGGCGCCCTTGCCCTCCACCAGCTTCGCCGCATCCGCCATGTGCAGGAAGGTGACGCGGTGGCCGCGCTGGCCGAGTTCGCGCGCCAGCACGAGCAGGGGGTTGAAGTGGCCCGGCAGCGGCGGGGGCGACGACGGTGAAATGGGTCATGAGGGCCGCGTCCACAGATGCGCCGGCCGCGCCGGCGCGGGCCCCGGCG
>NZ_JBNFNU010000471.1:0-2917 GCF_057364445.1 Xanthobacter sp. BG11Y11_SDJG | reverse complement strand
CGGTCGGGCGTGAAGAAGCCGCCGTTCGCGAACAGGCGCGCGGTGCCTGCCCGCCCGCCCGCGGGCACCGGCCACTGCACCGGCTCCAGGGTGTCGTAGGCCGCGTCCGACAGCGTCGCGAGGCCGGCGATGTCGAAGTCGCGCGTGCCGCCATTCTCGAAGCCGGAGAGCGCGGCGTGCTCGCGGAAGATGGCGGCGGGCGAGGTCCAGGCGAAGGCGTCGGCGAAGCCGAGGCGGCGCGCCACCTCGGCGAGCGGCCACCAGCCGTGCTTGACCTCGCCCGGCAGCGGCAGGAAGGCGCGCTGGCGCGAGATGCGGCGCTCGGAATTGGTCACGGTGCCGTCCTTCTCGCCCCAGGCGGCGGCCGGCAGCATCACGTGCGGGCTGCATGACGCGGTGTCGTTGGCGGCGACGTTCTCCGACAGCACGAACAGGTCGAGCTTCTCCAGGGCCGCGCGCACGGCGCCCGCCTGCGGCAGGCTGACGGCCGGGTTGGTGCCCATGACCCAGAGTGCCCTGATCTCGCCGCGGCCGATGGCGGCGAACATGTCCACCGCCTTCAGCCCCTCGCGCTCCGCCATGCGGGGGGCGGACCAGAAGCGGCGCACGCGGTCCACCTCGGCGGGCGAGAATCCCATATGCGCGGCGAGCTGGTTGGCGAGCCCGCCCACTTCGCGCCCGCCCATGGCGTTGGGCTGGCCGGTGAGGGAGAAGGGGCCCATGCCCTCGCGCCCGATGCGCCCGGTGGCGAGGTGGCAATTGACGATGGCGCCCACCTTGTCGGTGCCCTGGGCCGACTGGTTGACCCCCTGCGAATAGCAGGTGACCACCTTCCCGGTGGCGGCGAACAGGGCGAAGAAGGCCGCCACGTCCGCCGCGTCGAGGCCGCAGGCGCGGGCGGTGGCGTCGGACGTCGGGGCAATGGCGCGCGCCGCCGCGAGCGCTTCGGCAAGCCTTGCGTGTGCCGGCCGAGGAAGCCGGCGTCGAGCCGCCCGGCATCGGCAAGATGCGCCAGGAGGCCGGAGAACAGGATCGCGTCGGTGCCGTGGGCGAGCGGCAGCACCAGGTCCGCCTCGGCGGCGGTCTCGGTGCCGCGCGGGTCGATGACGACGATCTTGATGCCGCGCTTCGCCCGCGCCGCCTCCATGCGGCGGAACAGCACCGGGTGGCAGAAGGCGGCATTGGAGCCCACCAGCACGATCAGGTCGGCGGCCTCCAGGTCCGCATAGCTGCCGGGCACCGTGTCGGCGCCGAAGGCGCGCTTGTGACCGGCGACCGACGAGGCCATGCAGAGCCGCGAGTTGGTGTCCACATGGGCGGTGCCGAGGAAGCCCTTCGCCAGCTTGTTGGCGACGTAATAGTCCTCCGTGAGCAACTGGCCCGACAGGTAGAAGGCGACCGATCCCGGCCCGTGGCGGTCGATGATGCCGGCAAGGTCGCGCGCCACGCGGTCGAGCGCCGCGTCCCAGCTCGTGCGCGCCAGCGCGCCGTCGCCAGTGCGCATCATGGGGTGGAGGAGGCGCGTTTCGAGGCCGAGCGTCTCGCCCAGCGCCGCGCCCTTGGAGCACAGGCGGCCGAAATTGGCGGGATGGGCCTTGTCGCCCTCCACATGGGCGCCGCCCGTCCCGTCCGGCACCACGGCGACGCCGCAGCCGACGCCGCAATAGGGGCAGGTGGTCTTCACCGAAGGGGGCGAGGTGAGGGGGGCGTTCAACGCCCGCTCCCGCGCGCTGCCTGAACCCACTCTTCCCGAGGCATCGCCTTCCCCATCAATAGACGTCCGCCTGGAAGCGCCCGGCCTTCTTCAGGTCGGCAAGAAAGGCGGCCGCCTTGTCCGGGCCGAGCCCGCCATGGGTCGCCGCGACATCGGCGAGCGCCGCTTCCACGTCCTTGGCCATGCGCTTGGCGTCGCCGCAAATATAGAAATGCGCGCCGTCGTTTAGCCAGGCCCAAAGCTCGGCGCCGGCGGCGCGGATCTTGTCCTGGACATAGACCTTCTGCGCGCCGTCCCGCGACCAGGCGGTGTCGAGGCGGGTGAGCACGCCCTGTGCCTGGAAGGCGGACAGTTCCTCCTCGTAGAAGAAGTCCGTCTCGCGCCGCTGGTGGCCGAAGAACAGCCAGTTGCCGCCCGGAGCCCGGGTCGCGGCGCGCTCATGCAGGAAGGCGCGGAACGGGGCGATGCCGGTGCCCGGCCCGACCATGACGACGCCTTTCGCCGGGTCCTGCGGCAGGCCGAAGCCGTGCGCCTTCTGGATATAGGCCTTGAGTTTCGTGCCTTCCGGGATGCGATCCCCGAGGAAGCTGGAGGCCACCCCGCGCCGCTCGCGGCCGAATGCCTCAAAGCGCACCTTGTCCACGGTCAGCGACAAAAGGCCCGGCGTCGCCGCGGGGCTGGAGGAGATGGAATAGAGGCGCGGCTGGAGCGGCTCCAGGCATTCGATGAAGGCTTCCGGATCGGGCCTGATGCCGGGGAATTTCTCCAGCGCCGCCAGCACGTCGAGGAGCGCCGCGTCGCCGTCCGGGTCCTCGCCCGCCGCGAGGCGCTTCGCCGTCTCCTTGCGCGCGCCGCCGACCAGATACGAGACGAGCTGGAACAGCGCGTCGGGTGGCGACTTCAGGCACACCTCGTGGGTCAGCACCGCGTGCAGCGTCTTGCCGGCGATGGGGAAGTCTTGCGGCGCGTGGATCGCGGCGATCACCTGGTCCACCAGGGCCGGATCGTTGGCCGGGAAGATGCCGAAGCTGTCGCCTGCCGCATAATCGAGCCCCGAGCCGGCGAGGTCGAAGTCGATGTGGAAGGTCTCCTTCTCGGACCCCTCCTTGTTGAGCCGCCGCCGGCCGAGGAAGGTCACCGTGCCGGGATTGTCGCGCGTGCCGAGCGGGGCGGGCGCCGGGGCGGCCTGCGGCTGCGCCGCCG
>NZ_JBNFNU010000470.1:0-2924 GCF_057364445.1 Xanthobacter sp. BG11Y11_SDJG | reverse complement strand
AGCGCGCCGTCCACCAAGCGCCGAGACCGCCCAGCCGCCCGAGGCCGGCGCCCCCCTCCCCCCGCCTCCGCATAAAGCCGCGTCGGGGAAGCTGCGCGCGCCTCAGGCCGCGGCCGGGCGAGAGGAAAGAGATGGCCTCAAGAACATTGGTCTTGCCCGCGCCGTTCGGCCCGGTGAGGACGATGGGACCCGCGCCCACGCTCACCTGCGCCGCCGCATAGGAGCGGAAGCGGGTGAGCTGGAGCTTGAGGATTCGCGCGGCGGGGGGCATGGGCGGCCAGAGTTAGGACACGCCACCCGGACGACGCAACTGCGGCGTCACACCCGCATGGGCATGAGCACGTAGAGCGCGTCGGTCTTGGTGGAATCGCGCACCAGGGTCGGCGAGCCGGGATCGGCGAGCTTGAGCTCCGCCGTGTCGCCTTCGAGCTGCGAGGTGATGTCCAGCAGATAGCGCGAGTTGAAGCCGATATCGAGCGGCTCGGAGCCGTAGTCGACCTCCAGTTCCTCGGTGGCGCTGCCGGAATCCGGGTTGGTCACGGACAGGGTCAGCTTGCCGTCGCCAAGCGAGAGCTTCACCGCCCGCCCGCGCTCGGACGAGACGGTGGAGACGCGGTCCACCGCGGCGGCGAATTCCACCTTGTCTACGAACAGGGTCTTGTCGTTGCCCTGGGGGATGACGCGGCCATAGTCGGGGAAGGTGCCGTCGATCAGCTTGGAGGTGAGCACCACCTGCCCCACCTGCACGCGGATCTTGCTGGCGGAGAGCGACACGGTCACCTCGGCGTCCTTGTCCTCCAGCAGCTTCTGGATCTCGGCCACGGTCTTGCGCGGCACGATCACGCCGGGAATGCCGATGGCGCCCTCGGGCGCGTCCAATTCGGCCTGGGCGAGGCGGTGGCCGTCGGTGGCGACCGCCCGCAGCATGGGCTTGCCCTTGGTGGGCTCGGCCACGTGCAGATAGATGCCGTTGAGATAATAGCGCGTCTCCTCGGTGGAGATCGCGAACTGCGTCTTGTCGACCAGGCGCCGGAACTCCGCGCCCTTCAGCTTGAAGGTGTGGGAGAACTCGCCGGCGGCGAGGTCCGGGAAGTCCGCCTCGGGCAGGGTCTGGAGCTGGAACCGGGCGCGGCCGGCGCGCACCGTCAGCGTGCCGCGCTCGCCGCCCACCTCGAGCTGCACCTGCGCCCCCTCGGGCAGCTTGCGCACGATGTCGTAGAGCACGTGGGCGGGCACGGTCGTCGCGCCCTCCTGGCCGATCTCGGCCGGCACGGTCTCCACAACCTCCAGATCGAGGTCGGTCGCCTTCAGCTCCAGGCCCGTCTTTCCGGCGCGGATGAGCACATTGGCGAGGATCGGAATGGTGTTGCGCCGCTCGACGACGCGGTGGACATGGCTGAGCGACTTGAGAAGCTCGGCGCGCTCGACGGTCACCTTCATGGCCCTGGCCCGTTCACTCTTCGCTCTGGAAATTTCGCGCTCGCGGCGATGGACACGCCGCGGACGGGCGCCCCTGGGTTGGGCGCCGGGCCGCCGACATTGCCGCCCGCGCCGGCTCAAAGCAAGGGCAGGGGCAAAAAATGTGCGCCAAAACGCCCCTCGGCGCCTTCATCCACAAGGCTTCGGCGGGTTGCGCAAGGATCATCCACATCCCCCGGGCCGGGCTGCCGGCCGCCATCCACAGGCTGGGCCGCTGGGGCCGGGCGCCCATCCACAAGGCGCGGGCGGAGGAAACCGGCCGCGCTCAAGCCCGCCGGCGATCGCGCGGAGGCTCCACAGGCCTGTGGACGGCCTGTCCACAGGGGGGCGGGATACGGCGCAGCCGCGCGTCCCCACAGTTCCGCTCAGCCCTCCAGGACGAGGCGCTTGAGCATCTCGATCTCGTCCGCCAAAGTGCGGTCGGTGGCCACTAGGCCATCGATCTTACGCACGGCGTGGAGTACCGTGGTATGGTCTCTGCCGCCGAAACGCCGGCCGATTTCCGGCAGCGAGCGCAGGGTGAGGACCTTCGCCAGATACATGGCGATCTGGCGCGGCTTCACCACGTTGGCGGTGCGGCGCTGGGACAGAAGGTCGGCGCGCGACACGTTGTAGTGCTTGGCGACGATGCGCAGAATGTCGTCGATCCGCACCCGCTTGGGATCGGACGGGCGCACCAGGTCCTTGACCGCATTCTCGGCCATCTCCAGCGTCACCGGCTCGCCGGTCAACTGGTTGAAGGCCAGCAGCTTGTTCAGCGCCCCGTCGAGGTCGCGGCCGCTCTGCCCCACCGAGCGGGCAAGGAATTCGAGCACCGCCGCCGGCACCGTGAAGCCACGGTGCTGGTCGGCCAGCGTCTGGTAGCGCGCCTTGAGAATCTGGTGGCGCAGGTCCTCCTCCAGCGGGCCGAGTTCCACCACGAGGCCACCGGCGAGGCGCGAGCGCACGCGCTCGTCGAGATGCTCCAGTTCGCCGGGCGGGCAGTCGGCCGCCACGATCACCTGCCGGCCGCCATCGAGCAGCGCGTTGAGGGTGTGACAGAATTCCTGCTGCAGGTTGTTGCCCTTCAGGAACTGCAAATCGTCGATCACCAGGGTGTCGATGGTGCGCAGCGTGTCCTTGAAGGCGATCGCCGAATGCGCCTTCAGCGCGGCCACGAAGCCGTACATGAAGCGCTCGGCCGTCAGATAGGTGGCGCGGCGCCCGTTCTGCGCGCCGGCCCAGGCCACCGCCTGCAAGAGGTGGGTCTTGCCGAGGCCGACCGCGGCGTGGAGGTAGAGCGGGTTGAACACCGGGCTCGCCCCGCTCACGGCGTCGGCCACCTGGCGCGCGGCGGCATGGGCGAGCGAGTTGGACTTGCCCACCACGAAGGTCTCGAAGGTGAGGCGCGGGTCGAGCGGCGAGCCGGCGGCCACGTCGCGCGCGGCAAGGCTCGCCGCGCCAGC
>NZ_JBNFNU010000469.1:0-2930 GCF_057364445.1 Xanthobacter sp. BG11Y11_SDJG | reverse complement strand
GTGGTGATGCGCCCGGTGGCGCCCCGGCTCCATCTGGCGCATCGACGGCGTCACCGGCGCCGTCGCTCTGTTCGCCACCGTCACCCACGAGGGGCGGGCCAATGGCGGCGCGGCGCTGGGCGGGCTCGCCTTCGATGCCGAGACGAACACGCTCTATGTCGCCGACCGGGAGACCGGCTTCATCCTGCGCTACGGCCTGGACGGCACGCTGCTCTGGCGCTTCGACCACGGCACCGAGGGGCGTGCGGCCGCAGGACTTGCGTCGGTGCCGTACGACCCGGCGGGACGGTCCGAGATCGCCGGCCCGGCCTTCGACAGCACGCAGCCGGCCACCTGGGGCTATGCGGCGCCGGAGCGGCGCGTGTTCGGCCTCGGCATCCGCCAGGGTCGCCTGTATTACGCGGTGGCCGCGGGCCGGGAGGTCTGGTCCATCGCGATCGACGGGAGCGCGCTCTCGCCCACCCTCGAGCTGAGCGTTCCGCCGGGCGACGGCCCGTCCGAGATCTCGAAGATCACCTTCGACGACCAGGGGCGAATGATTCTCGCCGAGCGGCCGGCTCCCACCGGCGCCTACGATTTCCAGGCGCTCGCCGCTCCCGGCACCGGCCGGGTCCTGCGCTATGCCCTGTTCGAGCGCTATCCCGGCGTCGCGCGCGCCTGGCAGCCGGAGCCGGACGCCTATGCGGTGGGCTTTCCCGGCGCCTTCACCAACGGCAATGGCGCGCCGCCATCGGCTATGACCACGACCGCGCGGGCGCCTCGACCGGTGGAGCTGCGGCGGCTTCCTGTGGACCACGGGCGAGCGGCTGCGGGCGAGCGCCGATCCGGCTTTGGCGGCGCGGCTCTCCGCTTCCGGGCCGGCCAACGTGGACGGGCTCCAGGGCAACGACGTCTGGCGGGTGCGGCCGCTGAACGCGCCGCCCCTGCGCAGCGCCTTCATCGACTATGACGACCAGTTCGATGCGCCCGGCGCCAGCGGCTGGATGGGCGACATGGCCATCTGGCGCGTGTGCGGACCGGCGCTGCGGGGCGGCTGGATGCTGCCCGGCTGGATGCTGGCCTGGTGGGGCGGCATCCCGGCCGCGCTGCCGCCGCCGCCCGACCTCTCCTGCCCGCCGGATCAGGTCAAGCCCGGCGTGCAGTGCTGCCCCAAGGGCACGGCGCCGGGTCCGAACGGCCAGTGCACGCCGTTCTGCCCGAACGGCGCCATGGACCCGAAGAGCCAGCAATTGTGCGGCCTCGGCTTCGATGCGGCGACCTATGATGCGGGCAATCTGGCCAAGCTCACCTGCATCGGCGGGAAGGCGCCGAAACCGGGCCAGGGCCTCCTCGGCTGCGTCGAGGCATCGCCGGTCCTGAGCGCGCCGGTGTGCCCGGCGGGCTATGCCAAGCAGGCCGTTCCCGGCGTCGGCACCATCTGCCAGCCGACGCCGGGGCAGGGTCAATGCCCCCCGGCCAGCAGCTCAGCCCGATCGATCAGCAATGCCATGCGCTGTGCGCCGACGGCGCCGCATGGCCGGCGAGCCAATGCTGGCGCGCCCGGCGCGGTGGTTCCGGCACCGGCCAGTGCTGCCCGGCCGGCGCGCAGTTCGATCCGCAGACCGGCCTCTGCACCACCGAGGTCACGTTCAACCCCTGCCCGCCGGGCGCGAAGGCGCAGGCCGCATCCGGCCAGTGCGCCCCCGGCGCCGGATGCCCCAAGGGATCGCTCGCCGATCCCAAGACCGGCCTGTGCAAGACGACGACGACCTTCTGCCTGCCGGGCTACACCCCCGACCCCGCCTCCGGCGCCTGCAAGAAGACGCCGCCGAAGATCGCCTGCGCCGTTGGCCAGCTCGCAAAGGACGGCGCCTGCTGCCCCGCCGGCTGGTCGCCCACGCGGCCGCCGGGGGCTGCTGCCCGCCGGGCCAGTCGGCCGATGCGGGCGGACAGTGCAAGCTCGCCGCCTGCCCGCCGCCGGGAAAGAAGATCGGCGGCAAATGCTGCGCCCCCGGCGACCTCCAGCCGGGCGGAAGCTGTGCCGCGTCCCTGTGCGCGGGCGGCAAGGTTCCGGTGGGCTCCGGCCCCGCCTGCTGCGATCCGGCCAAGGTCTATGCCGACGCGAAGGGCGCCGCCGCCTGCTGCGCGGGCAAGGTGGTGAACGGCGTCTGCGGCCCGCTCGGCGGCGATGTCGCCCAGCCGCAATGCGGCTCCTCGGACCCCAATTGCTGCCCGGCCGGCTATGCTGCCGCCGGCGGCGCCTGCTGTCTGGCGAGCCAGCTCACCGCCACCGGCCAGTGCTGCCCGGCCGGCCAGGCGCCATCGGGACCCCGGCAACACCCAGTGCGGCCCCGCCAAGACGCCGGGGATGCCGCCGGGCGGCGGTCCTCCCGGTGGTGGCGGCACGCCGGGCGGAAGCTATTTGCTGCGCGGGGGGCCTTTGTCCCGGTCGCCGGCGGCATCTGCTGCGCGCCGGGGCAGGTCACGTCGGTTGGCCAGTGCTGCCCGGCCGGCCAGCAGCCCGATCCGAAGAACCGGCGGAGCTGCGTGCCCGCGCAATCCTGCGGCCTGCGCAAGACCATGGTGGACGGCGCGTGCTGCGAGGATTCCCACGTCTACAAGGACGGCACCGGCACGCCGCGCTGCTGCGCCCAACTCGTGGACCAGCAGAGCCAGCGCTGCCCGGCCGATCCGATCTTCAACCGGCAGCAGGTCTGCGCGAAGGGCTGGGTGCCGGTCGGCGACGGCGCCTGCTGCCCGGCGGGGCGGGTGACGCGCGACGGACGCTGCCGCGGCACCACCCAACCGCCGGTGATCGCGCCGCCTCTGTACCTGCCGCCCGCCTTACGTGCCACCGCTGTACGTTCCAAAGCCCTATGTGCCGCCTTATGTGCCGCCGGCAAACCGCGTTCCGCCGCCGCCGCCCCAGGGCCGGCGCCCCAGCCCGTCCG
>NZ_JBNFNU010000468.1:0-2935 GCF_057364445.1 Xanthobacter sp. BG11Y11_SDJG | reverse complement strand
AGCCGGGCCGACCGCGTCCGGCAGGCCGACGGCGGGCGCGGATCGCCGCCGGCCGCGGTCACGGGCGCGTCCGATGGAATGTCCATCGGGGGCGTCGGGCCTTGATGCGTCATCGCGAGGCGGCGCGCCGCTCACTCCTCGTCCAGGGGCACGGCATAGAGTTCCAGGCGGTGGCCCACCAGCTTGAAGCCGAGCCGGCGCGCCATCTCCTCCTGCAGGCGCTCGATCTCCTCCGAGCGGAACTCGATGACGCGGCCGGTGCGCAGGTCGATCAGGTGGTCGTGGTGCTCGTCCGGCATCTGCTCGTAGCGGGCGCGGCCGTCGCCGAAATCGTGCCGCTCGATGATGCCGGCATCCTCCAGCATCTTCACGGTGCGGTAGACGGTGGAGATGGAGATCTTGTCGTCGATCGCGGCGGCGCGCCGGTACAGCTCCTCCACATCGGGATGGTCGGCGGCGCCCGAGAGCACGCGGGCGATCACCCGGCGCTGCTCGGTCATGCGCATGCCCTTGGCGAGGCAGGCCTCCTCGATCACGCTGATCTTGTCATTCAAGGGCGGCACCTCCGCATGCCGGCGACAGACCGCCTTATCGCTTTCCCACCGGCCCGCCGCAAGGGGCGCGGGGCCGCGGGGCGGAGCCCGTCGGGAGTCAGAAATCCAGGCGCAGCAGCAGCGCATCGGCGGCGCCGGCGTCATAATAGCCCTTGCGCCGGCCCACCTCGGCATAGCCGAGGCGGCGGTAGAGCGCGAGGGCGCCGCCATTGCCCTCCTCCACCTCCAGGAACGAGGTGGTGACGCCCTCCGCCGCGAGCCGCGCGAGGTGATGGCGCAGCAGCGCCCGGCCGAGGCCGCGCCCGCCGCCGGTCGGTGCGCACGGCCACCGAGAGGATTTCCGCTTCCGGCGCCACCACGTGGGAGACGACGAAGCCCAGGGGCGCACCGCGCGGCCCCTCGCTCACCACATGGGCGCGCACCGCGCGCTCGGCGATCAGGCGCTCGAATTCCTCGGCGTCCCAGCCGTGACGGAAGGCGCGGGCATGGATCTGCGCCATCAGGCCGGCATCGGCGGCGACCGCGTCCCGCACCGCCGGCGGGCGCGGCGGGAACAGCCTTTCGATCAGGCTCCTCATCGGCGGGCGATGCGCGCCTTGTCCTGCGGCTTGGCGTCCGGCGGGCGCAGATAGAAGGGCCGCGGCTCGGCCACGGCGGGATCGGCGACCGCGCCGAGGCGCGCCACCCAGGCGATGTCCGGCGGCGGCGGCGAAATCCACCGAGACCGGGGGCTGCTCGCCGGGGCGCCAGGCGTCGGCGATCAGGGCAGCGCCGGAGCCGACGAGGCGCGCCGGGCCGATCGCCACCGCCCGCGCCGCGTCGCGCACCGTGGTGGCGCGCGGGGCGATGAGGGTGCGCCCGCTGGCGCCGAACATCTGCAGGAAGACGTTGTCGTGGCGCGCATCAATGGCGGCGACCACCGGCAGCGTGTCGTCGGTGGCGAGGAACGGGGCGGCGAGGGCGGCGAGCGTGGTGATGCCTGCCACCGGCCGGTCGCAGGCAAGCCCGAAGCCGCGCGCCGCCGAGATGCCGACCCGGAGCCCGGTGAAGCTGCCCGGCCCGACGGTGACGGCGAACCGGTCGATCTGCTCGAAGTCGAGCCCGGCGGCGGCCATGACGCGCTCCACCATGGGGATCAGCGCCTCCGCATGGCCGCGCTCCATGAGCACGCTGTCGCCGGCCACCACCGTGTCGGCATCGGCGTCGAGCACGGCCACCGAACAGGCGGCGAGCGCGGTATCTATGGCAAGCACAAGCATTAACGGACGCCCTTCTCACCCCTCACGATTGACCGGAAACGGCGCCGGCGGAAGGGGTTGGGCGGTGCTTACCCTTTCTCAAGGTTAATGCGGGCGGGCGGGCGCCGGTGCGCGCAGGCGGCGAACCGCTCAGACCGGGCGCACCTCCTGCACCTCGGGCACGAAGTGCCGCAAGAGGTTCTCGATGCCGTTCTTCAGCGTCGCCGTGGAGGAGGGGCAGCCGGAGCACGAGCCCTTCATGTTGAGGAACACGACGCCCTCCTTGAAGCCGCGGAAGGTGATGTCGCCGCCGTCATTGGCCACCGCCGGGCGCACCCGCGTCTCCAGCAGCTCCTTGATGGTGGAGACGATCTCGGCATCGTCCGCGGCGAAGAACTCGTCCTCGTCGTCGTGCGTGGCGGCGACGCCCTCGGCCACCACTGGGGCGCCGGAGAGGAAGTGCTCCATGATGGCGCCGAGGATGGCCGGCTTCATCTGAGGCCACTCGCCCTTGGCCTTGGTGACGGTGACGAAGTCCGAACCCAGGAACACGCCGGAGACGCCGTCCACCTCGAACAGGCGCTGGGCGAGCGGCGAGCGGCCGGCATCGTCGGGCGAGCGCACCTCCAGCGTGCCCTCGCCGAGCACGGAGCGGCCGGGCAGGAACTTCAGGGTCGCCGGGTTCGGCGTCGCTTCGGTCTGGATGAACATCGCAAGGCGTCCTTGGAACGGGGGATGCGGCATGCGCCGCTCTTCATTCCCGAAGATAGGCGCTCGCCTTGCCTGCGGAAAGACCGCGCCGCGGCAATTGTCCCGGATCGGCACGGAGATGCCGCGCGGTGGGGAACGCCATGGGAACGAAGCGGGCGCGAATCGGCCTGGCGGGGAGTTGCCCGTTCGTTCCCGCCGCGCCGGGGCGCCGGCGCAGCGATCCTGGCGGCCGCAGCGCTCAGTCCAGACCCAGGCGGCGGCAGATGTCGTCCAGCTGGTCGAGGCTGGCATAGAGGATGCGCAATTCGCCCGCTTCGCCCTTGCCGGCGATGGCGACCTTGAGGCCGAGGGCGCGGCGAGGCGCTTCTCCAGGGGCCGCACGTCGCGCTCTTCGCCTCCGCGCGCCGCGCGGATCCCGCGCCCGTTCGGCGG
>NZ_JBNFNU010000467.1:0-2946 GCF_057364445.1 Xanthobacter sp. BG11Y11_SDJG | reverse complement strand
GCGGCGCCGCCTGTCTCGCCGCCGGTCTGGTCGCCGGCTTGCTCGCACTCGGTCCGTCCGGCGCCTCGGCCCAGCCGGCGATGCCCGGCCCTGAGGGTCACGTCGGCCACGGTGCCGCCGCCACGCCGGACGACAGCCCGTCCACCGCTGCCTTCAAGGCGGCCGCCGGGCGCATGCACCGGGACATGGACATCGCCTATTCGGGCGATGCCGACATCGACTTCGCGCGCGGCATGATCCCCCACCACGAGGGGGCGGTGGCGATGGCGAAGATCGTGCTCGCCTTCGGCAAGGACCCGCAGATCCGCAAGCTGGCGGAAGCCGTGATCAAGGCCCAGGAGGAGGAGATCGCCTTCATGGCGGCCTGGCTCGCCAAGGCCGAGGCGGAAACGGCCACGCCGGAAACGGCCAAGGCCGGCAAATAGGCCGCACAAAAGAAGCGCCCCACCCGTGCGGGTGGGCGATCTTGCGGGCCGTGCGAGGGAAGGGGGGAGGATCAGACGGCGATGCGCTCGGCGCCGGGCATCGGCTCGCGCAGCACGTAGCCGCGGCCCCACACCGTCTCGATGTAGTTCTTGCCGGCCGAGGCGTTCGCGAGCTTCTTGCGCAGCTTGCAGATGAACACATCGATGATCTTCAGTTCGGGCTCGTCCATGCCGCCATAGAGATGGTTGAGGAACATCTCCTTGGTGAGGGTGGTGCCCTTGCGGAGCGAGAGCAGCTCCAGCATCTGGTATTCCTTGCCGGTCAGGTGCACCCGGTTGCCTTCCACCTCCACCGTCTTGGTGTCGAGGTTGACGATCAGGTCGCCGGTCTGAATCACCGACTGGGCATGGCCCTTCGAGCGCCGCACGATGGCGTGGATGCGCGCCACCATCTCGTCCTTGTGGAACGGCTTGGTGAGGTAGTCGTCGGCGCCGAAGCCGAAGCCCTTCACCTTGTCCTCGGTGTTGGCGAGGCCGGAGAGGATCAGGATCGGCGTCTTCACCTTCGCGACCCGGAGCGAGCGCAGCACCTCGAAGCCGGACATGTCCGGCAGGTTGAGGTCGAGAAGGATAATGTCGTATTCGTAGACCTTGCCGAGGTCGACGCCTTCCTCACCGAGGTTGGTCGTATAGACGTTGAAGCTCTCGGTCTTCAGCATCAATTCGATGCCCTTGGCCGTCGCACTGTCGTCCTCGATGAGCAAGACGCGCATGGCAATCCCTTTCCTCGCAACTGCTCGAAAGACGGCCTGGGCCGCCTTTCGCGTGCTCGGGCGACGGGTGATTCGCGTTAGGTCTGTAGAATCGTTAACAGATAGCGATTCTCTTCCACAAGGGTGCGCGGAAAAATCCTTGTGCACGGGAGTCAAGACTGACTCTGTTCCAAGCACTTAAGTCTTTCCGTACACCCTCCCACGCGATCAGCCCCCGCCCGAGTTCCCCCGGACGCCGGACGGACGACGCAGCGCGCGTCATCCGAACCTTGCAGCCATGATTAACGAAGGCGGTAAACGATTGGTTGCCGCGGCGGACGTTCCGGCAATTTTCTTCGCGCCGGCCCGGCGGCGGTAAGAAACGGGCAACCGCAATGGGACATTCTCGGAAAAATCGAGGGTCCAAAGCGCGTGCGGCGGCCTTCTCATCCAGTGCGTGCCCGGAGTCTACGGTGATGAAGTCGCGAGAGCCTTTGATCCGCGCCAAGAGGTTCCAGATCGACGACAAGCGCCGGCGCCTGGCGCAGATCGATCTGATGATCTGCGAGTTCGAGCGCATGGCACAGGAGCTCGACCGCGACATCGCGGCCGAGGAGCGCCGCTCCGGCATGTCCGATCCCAGGCATTTCGCCTACCCGCCGCTCGCCATGGCCGCGCGCACCCGCCGCGACAATCTGACTCACTCGGTGGGCGAGCTTAAGATTCAGCGCGAAGAGGCGAGCGCGGCGCTGGCCGAGGCCGAGGCCGACCTCGCTTTGGTGGAGGCGGCCGGCGAACTGGACCGGACGACCAAGGCCGAGGCGGGTCCGCGCCGTGCCTCCTGGCGGTCCGCGGAAGCGATCCGCCCCTGAGATGCGGCAGATCCCCACGGGGAGCCGGTAGCGACGTAGCGAAGCTGCGGTGCAACAAGGGAAATTTGCATTTTCAGGCCACTGCTGGCCGGTGGATGTGGGGACAAACGGCAGAGGCTCCGCTAGGGTTTCAGGCGACCAACGGAACATGAGGTCGCCATGGCGCTCACCCGCGAGGTCCAAGATCTGATTGCGCGGGTCGCGGAGGACGACCGGCGCGCCTTGGCCGATCTGTACCGGGTGTCGGGAGCCAAGCTCTACGGCATCGTCCTGCGCTTGCTGCGCCGGCCGGACCGGGCGGGCGACGCCATGCAGCTCGCCTTCCTGCGCATCCATGCCCAGGCCGCCGACTATCAGCCCGCCGACGATCCGGTCGCCTGGCTGGTGGCCATCGCCCGCGCGAGCGCATTCGACATTGCCCGTGCCCACGAGGAGACCGTCGCCTTCGAGCCGTTCGATGCGCCGCCCGGCGCCGTCGATCCGCTGCGGCGCGAGCGCAGCCCCGCTTTGAGGCGCCTGCTCGGCGCGCTCGGCGCCCTCTCGGAGGAGCGGCGGCGCATGGTGCTCCTGGCCTATTATGACGGCTGGAGCCGTGACGCCCTGTCGGTCTATTTCGATGCTCCGGTGCCGACGGTCAGAGCCTGGCTCGCCCGCAGCAGCAGCGAGATCGCGACGTGTCTGGCGCGCCGGCCGTGAGGCCCAAGGCGAGCGAGCAGGATCGCGCGCTCGCGGCGGAGTATGTCCTCGGCACGCTCGACCGGGCGGAACGCGAGGCGGCACGCCGGCGCCTGCGTGTCGACGAGAGCTTTGCCGGCCTGGTGCGCAACTGGGAGCGCCGCCTCGCGCCGCTGCACGAACTCTCGGTTCCGGTGGCGCCGCCGCCCACGCTGCTGGGCG
>NZ_JBNFNU010000466.1:0-2969 GCF_057364445.1 Xanthobacter sp. BG11Y11_SDJG | reverse complement strand
GGTCGAACGGACCGGTGGGCAGGAGCGGCGGCTGGGCGAGGAAGCGCGGCTGCGTGCCCCTGGCCGCGCGAGTGCGGCAGTCCGAAGGCCCCGATCGGAGCCCGCACATCATCCCTGTTCGATGAAATGCTCGATCTGAGCTGCGCTCAGACCCGAGGAGGGGTGTCCCATGTCCGATATCTCCCTGCGGCCGCCGCGGTGCGGGGCCGTCATTCCCGTTGGCTGCGCATGCGCCGTGCCGGCGCGCAACTCAGACGAGGGGGAAGAAGATGGACATGAACATCATGGGACAGACCCTAGCGCCCCTCTCGCGGCGTGCCAACTCCGCCCGCCGTCACCTTGCGCCGATCCGCCCATAGAGCCGGTAGAGCGGGCCGGTGAGCAGGACCACGGTGAGGATGCGTACCAATTGCCACGCGGCCACCAGCGGCGGGGCGAGGCCCAGGGCCTCGGCGGTCAGCGACATCTCGGCGATGCCGCCCGGCGCCATGGCCAGAACCCCGGTGGGGAAGGCCACGTAGTGCATGGCGAGGGCCGCGAAGGCGACGTTCGCCGCCATCAGGAGCAGGGTGGTCACCGCCGCCGCCGGCAGGAACGGGGTCGAGAGCACGTGGCGGATCTGGTCGCGCTGGAAGCGGCAGCCCAGCGCCGCGCCGATGGCGAGCTGGGCGCCGGCGGTGACGATCAGCGGCGCATGGGTCGCCCGGGCGATGACGAGCGCCATCCCCATGCCGAGCGCGAGGCCCGCCAGCAGGAACGGGTTGAAGATCCTCAGCCGCCGCAGCCCCAGCGCCAGCGGCACGCACAAGGCAAGACCCAGAAGCAGCAGATGCGGCTCCAGCGCCGGCAGTTCCGCCAGATGGTGCCGCTCGCCGCCGATGGCCAGCGTCATGGCGGGCGGGATGAGGAGCACGATCAGCACCACGCGCAGGCTCTGGGCGAGCGAGACCAGCGTGGTGGAGGCGCCGAACGTATGGGCCAGAACCGCCATCTCGGCGAGCCCGCCGGGCATGGCGGCGAAGAAGGCCGTGCGCCGGTCGCAGCGTCCGAACAGCGCCAACGCGCGGGCGAGGAACAAGGCGGCGAGGATCGAGGCGAAGCCCGTCGCCACCATCAGCCAGCCCAGCTCCAGCAGGCGCAGCGCCACCGGCGGGGTGAAGAACAGGCCCACCGAGAAGCCCACCGCCGCCTGTCCGCCCTGGCGGAACGCATCGTGCAGCCGCACCGCGAAGCCCGACAGGCCGAACGCGGCGGAGACGAACAGCGCGCCGAGCAGGAACGGCAGCGGCACGTGCGCCGCCCGGAAGGCGAGCGCCGGCCAGGCACAGCGCGGCGAGGATCGCCATGCGGGCCCAGGCAGGAAGGCGGGAGAAGGTCGTCCGGAGGCGGGTCATCATGCGCGTCGCAGCGGCCGGGCGGCCGGTGGGGGGAGGACAGGACGGCGCGCGGAACGGGCGGCCGATCGGGCGGCCACCTCTAGAGCGCGCTCCGCGCAAATTGAATCCATTTGCTGGGTGAATCGCCCTTGAGACTCAAGACGGAGCCCGCGGAGGCGGACAGCATGCGCAACCGTTTTCCGCATTTCCCGACACCAAGCGGCTGCCGGCACCGCAGGTTTGCCGCGCCGGCCGTTGCGCTCTAGAACGCGCAGGCCCACAGGAGCCGCGCCTTCATGTCCGCCTCGCCGCCTGCCGCCTCGGGACTGCCCTTCGACGACATCCGCGCCCTCGTCGCCTCCATGCCGGGGCCGGACGAGGTGGCGCGGGCCGCCGCCTGGGAGCGGCAGGCGCAGCTCGTGAAGCCGCCCGGCGCGCTGGGCCGCCTGGAGGAGATCGCCGCCCACCTCGCCGCCTGGCAGGGCAAGGCCATGCCGCAGGTGCTGCGGCCGATGGTGGTGGTGTTCGCCGGCACCCACGGCGTCGCCGAGCGCGGCGTCTCGCCCTACCCCAGCGCCGTGACGCGGCAGATGATGGACACTTTCACCGCCGGCAAGGCCGCGGTGAACCAGATCTGCGCCACCTTCGAGGCCGGCCTTCGGGTGTTCGAGCTGGCGGTGGACCATCCCACCCCCGACATCGTCGAGGCCCCGGCCTTCGACGAGCGCACCTGCGCCGGCACCATCGCCTTCGGCATGCAGGCCATCTCCGGCGGCGCGGACCTTCTGTGCCTCGGCGAGATGGGCATCGGCAACACCACGGTGGCGGCCGCCGTCTGCCACGGCCTCTATGGCGGGACCGCCGAGGACTGGGTGGGCGCCGGCACCGGTGCCGCACGCAGCCGTGATGGCCCGCAAGATCGAAGCGGTGCGCGCCGCCGTGGCGCTCAACGAAGGCCAGCTTGCGACCCGCTGGAGGTGCTGCGCCGGCTCGGCGGGCGCGAGCTCGCGGCGATCGCCGGCGCCATCCTCGCCGCGCGGCACGAGAAGGTGCCGGTGGTGCTGGACGGCTATGTGGTGACCGCCGCCGCCGCGGTGCTCCACGCCATGGACCCGTCCGCCCTCGACCACTGCCTCGCCGGCCACGTCTCCGCCGAAAAGGCGCATCGCGCGCTGCTGGAACGGCTCAAGCTGCGGCCCATCCTCGACCTCGGCATGCGGCTCGGCGAGGGCTCCGGCGCGGCGCTGGCGGTGGGTGTCATCAAGGCGGCGGTGGCCTGCCATTCCGGCATGGCGACCTTCGCCGAGGCGGGCGTCTCCGAAGGCTGACGGGCCAGCACGCCTTCGCGCGCCACCCCCGTCATGGCCGGGCCTGACCCGGCCATCCCGTTCCGCGGCCAGGCGCCCCTCGGAGAGGCTCGCCCGAGAGGCAAAGCGGGGAGGCTCGGGTCAAGCCCGCGCATGACGGCGATGGATCGGCCTCGCCGGTGCCGGGTCGGCCTGGTGGGGATGGATCAGGCCGCCGCGCCGGTCACGGCCGGCGCCTCCGGCGCCAGCACCCGGCCCGTCGGCAGAACGAGGCTCGCCCGCGTCC
>NZ_JBNFNU010000465.1:0-2970 GCF_057364445.1 Xanthobacter sp. BG11Y11_SDJG | reverse complement strand
CGGCGGCAGCGCGCGCCGGCTATAGAGCGGCGGCGAGCCCGCGCGCCTCGCCGCCCTGCGCGACCGCATGGAGGCGGAGATTGCCGCCCGCATTCCCGGCGCGGTGGTGGTGGGGTCCGGTTCGCCGCGCATTCCGAACACCAGCCTTATTGCTTTTTCCGGCGCGAGGGCCGAAACCCTGGTGATTGCCCTCGACCTTGCCTACGTAAGTGTCAGCGCCGGATCGGCCTGCGCGTCGGGGAAGGTGGGGGCGTCCCACGTCCTGACCGCCATGGGCGTCGACGGGGAGCTGGCGTCCGGCACGGTGCGCCTCTCCCTCGGCTGGTCCTCCACCGAAGAGGACGTGGCGCGCGCCGTCGATGCTCTCGCCAAGGCCGTGCCGCAGACCGGCGGGCGACCGGTGCGGGCCGCCTGAGGCGCCCGACGGGCGTCGCGGGGGATACAGAGTTTGCCGCCCGTGGGCGGCGGAGTGAAATATCCGTCCCTCGGGGCGGACTGGAACTTGACCCGCGGGCCTTGACCCCGCGCGGGAGAGGAGACGAGAAGATGCCTGCGGTCCAGGAGACCGTCGAGCGCGTCCGCGCGATCGACGTCGATCAATACAAGTACGGTTTCACCACCGACATCGAGTCCGAGCTTGCCCCCAAGGGCCTGGACGAGAGCACGGTGCGCTTCATCTCCGCCAAGAAGAGCGAGCCGGAATGGATGCTGGAATGGCGCCTCGACGCCTTCCGGCGCTGGCTCACCATGCGCGAGCCCACCTGGGCGCGGGTGAGCTACCCGAAGATCGACTTCCAGGATCTCTATTACTACGCCGCGCCCAAGGCCAAGGCGGGGCCGAAGTCCATCGACGACATCGACCCGGAGATCCTCAAGACCTACGAGAAGCTCGGCATCCCGCTGCGCGAGCGCGACGCGCTGCTCGGCATCGAGACGACCGGCGGCTCCAAGGTGGCGGTGGACGCGGTGTTTGATTCGGTGTCGGTGGCTACCACCTTCAAGGCCGAGCTGGCGAAGGCGGGCGTCATCTTCTGCTCGATCTCGGAGGCCATCCGCGAGCATCCCGATCTGGTGCGGCAGTATCTCGGCTCGGTGGTGCCGGTGTCGGACAATTTCTACGCCACGCTCAACAGCGCCGTGTTCTCCGACGGCTCCTTCGTCTACGTGCCCAAGGGCGTGCGCTGCCCCATGGAGCTTTCCACCTATTTCCGCATCAACGAGAAGAATACCGGCCAGTTCGAGCGCACCCTCATCATCGCCGACGAGGGCGCCTATGTGAGCTATCTCGAAGGCTGCACCGCCCCCCAGCGCGACGAGAACCAGCTGCACGCCGCGGTGGTGGAACTGGTGGCGCTCAAGGATGCGGAGATCAAGTACTCCACCGTCCAGAACTGGTATCCGGGCGATGCCGAGGGTAAGGGCGGCATCTACAATTTCGTCACCAAGCGCGGCGACTGCCGCGGCGACAATTCCAAGATCTCCTGGACCCAGGTGGAGACCGGCTCGGCCATCACCTGGAAGTATCCGAGCTGCATCCTGCGCGGCGACAATTCCCAGGGCGAGTTCTATTCCATCGCCATCTCGAACGGCCACCAGCAGGTGGATTCGGGCACCAAGATGATCCATCTCGGCAAGAACACGTCGAGCCGCATCATCTCCAAGGGGATCGCCGCCGGCCATTCGGAGAACACCTATCGCGGCCTCGTCTCCGCCCACCGGCGGGCGAGCGGCGCGCGAAACTTCACCAACTGCGACTCGCTGCTGATCGGCGACAAGTGCGGCGCCCACACCGTGCCCTACATCGAGGCCAACAATGCCTCGGCCATGTTCGAGCACGAGGCCACCACCTCGAAGATCTCCGACGACCAGAAGTTCTACTGCCTCCAGCGCGGCCTGTCCGAGGAGGAGGCGGTGGCGCTGATCGTCAACGGCTTCGTCAAGGACGTGCTCCAGCAGCTGCCCATGGAGTTCGCCGTGGAGGCGCAGAAGCTCATCGCCGTCAGCCTTGAGGGCAGCGTGGGCTGAGGCCCGCGCTTCCCGCACCGGCCCCATTCCGCGACGCGCGCCGCCCGAGGCGCGCGCCCGCTCGACATCCGAAGGACTGAACGTTCATGCTCGACATCCGCAACCTGCACGCCCGCATTGACGACCGCGAGATTCTCAAGGGCCTCGACCTCACCATCAATGCCGGCGAGGTGCACGCCATCATGGGGCCGAACGGCTCCGGCAAGTCCACGCTCTCTTATGTGCTCGCCGGCAAGGACGACTACGAGGTCACGGACGGCACCGCGACGCTCGACGGCGAGGACCTGCTGGAGATGGAGCCGGACGCGCGCGCCGCCGCCGGCCTGTTCCTCGCCTTCCAGTATCCGATCGAGATCCCCGGCGTCGCCAACATGACGTTCCTGCGCACGGCGCTGAACGCCCAGCGCAAGGCGCGCGGCGAGGCCGAAATCTCGACCCCCGATTTCCTGCGCCTCGTGAAGGAGAAGGCCTCCGACCTCGGCATCTCCCAGGAGATGCTCCGGCGCGGCGTGAACGTGGGCTTCTCCGGCGGCGAGAAGAAGCGCAACGAGATCCTCCAGATGTCGATCCTCGCGCCGAAGCTCTGCATCCTCGACGAGACCGATTCCGGCCTCGACATCGACGCGCTCAAGATCGTCGCCCAGGGCGTGAACGCGCTGCGCGCGCCCGATCGCGCCATGCTGGTGATCACCCACTACCAGCGCCTGCTCGACCATATCGTGCCGGACGTGGTGCATGTGATGCACCAGGGCCGCATCGTGCGCTCCGGCGGCAAGGAGCTGGCGCTTGAGCTGGAAGCCTCCGGCTATGCCGCCTACGGCGACGCGGCGTGAAGGCGGGCGAGATGAACACCGAGATCCGCACCCTGCGCACGGCGGGCGAGGAGGGCTTCGCAAAGGCCGCCGAGGCGCGCCTCGCCGCCGAGCCCACCACGGGCCGCATCGG
>NZ_JBNFNU010000464.1:0-2976 GCF_057364445.1 Xanthobacter sp. BG11Y11_SDJG | reverse complement strand
CCGCTCGCCGCGGTCGGCTCCGCGCCATCGCCCGGAGGTCACGGGGGGCGGTGCGCCCGCCGGCCGAACTGCCGGCGAACGGGCGCGTGCTCTCGGTGCAGAAGGCGCTCGCCCGGCTCGGCTACGGCCCCATCAAGGTGGATGGTCGCCCCGGGACCGAAACGCGCCTCGCCATCCAGCGCTTCCAGCGCGACCGCAACCTGCCGGCCGACGGGGAGATGTCCGACCGCCTGGTGCGCGAGCTGTCCGCAGTCACCGGCACGGCGGTGAACTGATGCGGCTGAAGAGCGCCATCTTCGTCTCGGCGCTGCTGCGCCAGATTCAGGTGGAAGGCGCCTTCGCCACGGTGGCGCGGCGCGGCGCCGAAGAGGCGGGCGCCATCTTCGTCAAGGTGACGCCCCGCGACGGCACCGCCGCGCTCTATGGCCCCGCGCCCCAGACCGCCTTCGACGAGGCGTTTCCGGCGGCGCGCAAATTCGCCGTCGTCTTGCCGCCCGGCAGCCCCGAGGCGAATGTGGACGCGCGGCTTGCGCGCGAACTGAAATACGATCCCGACATCTATGTGGTGGAGATCGAGGACCGGGCGGGGCGCCATTTCCTCGACATCGTGCCCGCCTGAAAGCCGCGCGCCAAGCGTGGTTAATGCGTCGTTAAGGTCGGCGAAACAATAACCGTAAAACGGACGTTGTTCGCAGGCATCCGACCGAAAGGAAGAGGGGCATGAGCACTGTCATTCAGTTCGACGCCAGCCGGCGGCGGCCGCCGGCTGCGGACTTTCCTGGCGACAAGGTGCAGCTTGTCGGACCCGTGGTGGTGATACTCCCCGTGGTGCGCATTGAACGCCATGGGCCGGAGGTCCAGGTTTCAGCGCCGTCGGCGCGTGCGGCTCCGGGCGCCAGCTGCAAGGGCCACTAAGTGGCACCGACCCAAACGAACGGGCCCGCTGGCCCGGCGTTACGACGGGCCGGCAGAGCCCATGTGTAACATCTTTAGGCTACTCGCCGGCGTATTTCGGTGCTTTCGGCTCGCTCCGCTCTCCTGGCTCGGCCGGGCGCGCCTTCTTTCCCCGCAGCCATCTGAGCAAAGGCCGCTCCACCGTCAGATACACGAAATGCCCGAATGCAAGGGCGCCGATGACCGCGGTGAAGAAATAGATCACTCCAGTCTGTTCGAGCGGGAAAGGCGAGAACTTCGCCACCGCGATCTGGATCGGGCGCTGGATGAAGCGGTGGGCCAGATAGAGAGAATAGGAGCTGTCGCCAAGGGCGACGCCGAAGCGCGGCAGTTTCGCCTCGATGCGGTGCGGCAAGAGCATGATGGCGGCGAACGCGATCATAGCCGCGGGCACGCCGGCGGTGATCCAGCGTTTGAGAGGGAGGGGCTTCGGCGGAGTGTTAAGATAATAGAGCAGCGCGAAGCCCACGACCGCGAGCAGAATTGCCCAGATCAGTGGCACCGGCAGCTTACCGTAGCGCTCGTAGAGCATGGCTATGATCAGGCCGAACGCGAACTCCAGAATGATGCTCGTGGTCCACACGAAGAATGCGGGCGGCGCCCCGGCCGGCAGTACGAATCGCGCCATGGTGAAGCAGATCAGCACCAGGATGGCGAGCGGCCCCACGAACCGCTTTGGCGCCAGCATGCAGAACGCGAAGATGCAGTAAAACAGCATCTCGAAATTGAGCGTCCAGCCGAGCGCAAGGATCGGCTTGATCTGTCCATCGAATGGGCGCGGGTAGGGGATGAACCCGTAAGTTGCGAGAACGTGCCGCCAATCCACCCCGGTGACATTCACGCCCGAGGGGAAGAAGACGATGATGAGCAATGCGAGCGTGGTGGCAAGATAATAGAGCGGCACCACGCGGATGATTCTGTTCTTGGCGAAGGTTGCCACTGCGCCGGGCTGGTCGAATAGCTTGATGCTCGAGTGATAGATAATGAAACCACTGATGATGAAGAAAAGATCGACCCCGTTGGAGAACGCTTTGGTCGGGAATAGCGGCTGCAGCTTGAAGAATTGCTGCGCCTCAATAGAGGCGTGCGAGATCACCACGAGCAGGGCAGCAATGGCGCGCAGATACTGGACCGACACCAGTTGCTCGGACCGAGGCTGAGTCGTTGGAACGGACATCTGCGGCCTCATTCGTGCAGTCGATTGGGATTCAATCTAAAGTCGTGTAGGGAGCCGGAAAAGTACCGGCGTTTTCCGGGATGGCGGAAGCGTGGAATTCCGCGGATTGGCTTTATCCCGCGCCTGTTGCCGCGCGAGGGCAATTTCAAGCACGTTCCAGATTTGTAGAATGACGACGCCTATACCATCCTCGGACTAAATGAGCCTAGCATTCGCCCGCGCGAGGCGTCCAGTGTGGTGCTGCACAGCAGCAAAGCAGGACACGCCCCGTACGGCCTCAGCCGGCCTCGCCGCAGCCCGCCGCCTCCAGCTGCTTGCGCACCCCGGCCCGCATGCCCCGCTCGCGCACGAACGCCCGCACCATCACCACGCCTTCCACCGAGGGGGAGACGATCACCAGCCGGTCGGCGGCGGTGATTTCCTCGTCCTCCGGCAGCGCCGCCTTCTGTGCCGCGGTCATGAGGTCCAGCTCGATCACCGCCCCCGCCGCCTGGTCGCTCAGCGCGTAGAAAGCGAGCCCCTCGGCGGTATAGAACGACACCGAGGTATAGTCGGAGGTCGCCGGAACCCTCACCTTCACCGGCCGCTGCGACAGGTCGTAGAGGCAGACCGCCGAGATGAACGCCGGGTCCATCATCGGCAGCACCGCCTCCTGCGGCGTCGGGTCCGGCAGCATCACCATCATGTTGCTCTCGGCGAGCTCGGACAGGCGCGCATAGGCGTTGCGCTCCGCCAGCGCCGGCATGGCGAGGATGGAGATGATGTGGGGCGATGCCCGCCAGCACCACCGCCACCGCCGCCGAGAGCAGCAGCCCCGCCGGCCAGCGGGGCGATCCGCGCCAGGA
>NZ_JBNFNU010000463.1:0-2978 GCF_057364445.1 Xanthobacter sp. BG11Y11_SDJG | reverse complement strand
CGCGCGCCGCGCGCATGGCCGGCCCGAACCCGCCGCGGCGCAACGGCGACGGACCGGGCACCGCGGTCATCACCCGCACCAAGCCGCAGACCAAGCGCCCGAGCCTCTACCGGGTGCTGCTGCTGAACGACGACTACACCCCCATGGAGTTCGTGGTGCACGTGCTCCAGCGCTTCTTCAACAAGACCACCGACGAGGCCAACCGCATCATGCTCCACGTCCACCATCACGGCGTGGGGGAGTGCGGCGTGTTCACCTACGAGGTCGCCGAGACCAAGGTGACGCAGGTGATGGATTTCGCGCGCAAGCACCAGCATCCGCTCCAGTGCGTTATGGAGAAGAAATAGGGTCCGTCGGCGCGCCCCGCTGGCGCCGCGCGCTCGATCCATGCCGGCGCCAGCCTGAAGCGTGACCGCGCCCATCGGCCCTTCCTTGTGACAATTTCGGAACGGTGAACGCCCTCGACGCATCGAAGGGCTTGCGCACTGCCGCAACCGGTACGAAGTTTATCGGGACGGCGCGTGCTCCGCGCCCCGGCGCAGCTCGCCGGACCGGCGGCACGCGCGAAAGAGGTGTCGATGCCCACATTCTCCCGCAGCCTCGAGCAGTCGCTCCATCGTGCTCTGGCGCTCGCCAACGAGCGCCACCACGAATACGCGACCCTCGAGCACCTGCTGCTCTCCCTCGTCGACGACCAGGATGCCGCCGCCGTGATGCGCGCCTGCAATGTCGACATGGAGAAGCTCCGCCGCAATCTCATCGAGTACGTCGACACGGAACTCGAGAACCTGGTCCAGTCCGGCTCGGACGATTCAAAGCCCACCGCCGGCTTCCAGCGCGTGATCCAGCGCGCGGTGATCCATGTGCAGTCCTCCGGCCGCGAGGAGGTGACGGGCGCGAACGTGCTGGTCGCCATCTTCGCCGAGCGCGAGAGCCATGCCGCGTATTTCCTGCAGGAGCAGGACATGACGCGCTACGACGCGGTGAACTACATCTCCCACGGCATCGCCAAGCGTGCCGGCATGTCCGAGAGCCGCCCAGTGCGCGGCGCCGAGGAAGAGACCGAGACCAAGTCGGGCGAGGACGCGAAGAAGAAGGCCGACGCGCTCGACGCCTATTGCATCAACCTCAACAAGAAGGCGCACGAGGGCAAGATCGACCCTCTCATCGGCCGCGACAGCGAGATCAGCCGCACCATCCAGGTGCTGTGCCGCCGGCAGAAGAACAACCCGCTGTTCGTGGGCGACCCGGGCGTCGGCAAGACCGCCATCGCCGAGGGCCTCGCCAAGCGCATCAATGACGGCGACGTGCCGGACGTGCTCGCCACCGCCACCGTGTTCGCCCTCGACATGGGCGCGCTGCTCGCCGGCACCCGCTATCGCGGCGACTTCGAGGAGCGCCTCAAGCAGGTGGTGAAGGAGATCGAGGCCTATCCGAACGCGATCATGTTCATCGACGAGATCCACACGGTGATCGGCGCCGGTGCGACCTCGGGCGGAGCCATGGACGCGTCCAATCTTTTGAAGCCGGCGCTCGCCTCGGGCACGCTGCGCTGCATGGGCTCGACCACCTACAAGGAATATCGCCAGTATTTCGAGAAGGACCGGGCGCTGGTCCGCCGCTTCCAGAAGATCGACGTGGCCGAGCCCACCGTGCCGGACGCGATCGAGATCCTGAAGGGGCTGAAGCCCTATTTCGAGGACTACCACAAGCTGCGCTACACCAACGACGCCATCAAGGCGGCGGTGGAACTCTCGGCCCGCTACATCCACGACCGCAAGCTGCCCGACAAGGCGATCGACGTGATCGACGAGAGCGGCGCGGCGCAGATGCTGCTGCCCGAGACCAAGCGCAAGAAGACCATCGGCCTCAAGGAGATCGAGGCCACCATCGCGACCATGGCCCGCATCCCGCCCAAGAGCGTCTCCAAGGACGACGCCGAGGTGCTGGCCAACCTGGAGACCACGCTCAAGCGCGTGGTCTACGGGCAGGACAAGGCCATCGAGTCGCTAGCGGCGTCCATCAAGCTCGCCCGCGCCGGCCTGCGCGAGCCGGAGAAGCCGATCGGCTGCTACCTGTTCTCCGGCCCCACGGGCGTCGGCAAGACCGAGGTGGCCAAGCAGCTCGCCTCGGTGCTGGGCGTGAACCTGCTGCGCTTCGACATGTCGGAGTACATGGAGCGCCACACCGTGAGCCGCCTGATCGGCGCGCCTCCCGGCTATGTGGGCTTTGACCAGGGCGGCCTGCTCACCGACGGCGTCGACCAGACCCCGCACTGCGTGCTGCTCCTGGACGAGATCGAGAAGGCCCATCCGGACCTCTTCAACATCCTGCTCCAGGTGATGGACCACGGGAAGCTGACCGACCACAACGGCAAGCAGATCGACTTCCGCAACGTGATCCTCATCATGACCACCAATGCGGGCGCCGCGGATCTGGCCAAGCCGGCCTACGGCTTCACGCGCACCAAGCGGGAGGGCGACGATTCGGAGGCTATCAACCGGACCTTCGCGCCGGAGTTCCGCAACCGCCTCGACGCGGTGATCCCGTTCGGCCACCTGCCGCAGGAGGTCATCACCCAGGTGGTGGAGAAGTTCGTGCTCCAGCTGGAGGCCCAGCTCGCCGACCGCAACGTCACCATCGAGCTCTCCGACGATGCGAGCGCCTGGCTGGTGGAGCGCGGCTATGACGAGCAGATGGGCGCGCGGCCCATGGCCCGCGTGATCCAGGAGCACATCAAGACGCCGCTGGCCGACCAGGTGCTGTTCGGCCGCCTGAAGAGCGGCGGCCACGTGCGCGTGGTGGTGGAGGGCGAGGGGGCAAGGAGTCGAAGCTCGGCTTCGAGTTCCCCGAGGGGCCGGTGACGCCGAAGCCCGACAAAGATCGCCCCGCCCCGCCGCCAAAGCGCCCGGGCGCGCCGCAAGGCCTCTACCGCCGGGCAAGGGCCCGCGCGGCGAAAGCCCCAAAGCCCGGCAAAG
>NZ_JBNFNU010000462.1:0-3000 GCF_057364445.1 Xanthobacter sp. BG11Y11_SDJG | reverse complement strand
CGTACCGGCGCCCCCGCGCGCCGCCCGGCCGCGTGGCGCCGGGGTCCCGGTGCCGAGAACGCTGTCAAGGATGCCGCCCAGCAGCCCCCCGCCCCCGGCGGACGCTTCGGCCGGCGGCTGCATCTTCTCCTCGGCGCGCTGCTGGAGCTTCTCGAACGCGCTCTCCCGGTCCACCGCCTGGTCGTAGATATGACCCACCGGGCTCTTCGCCATGATGGCGGCGCGCTCGGCCTCGGTGATCGGCCCGACGCGGGCGGACGGCGGGCGGATCAGCGTGCGCTCCACCATGGACGGCACGCCGTTGCCTTCCAGCATGGAGACCAGCGCCTCGCCCTTGCCCAGCTCCATGATCACCTTGGCGGTGTCGAGGTCGGGGTTGGGGCGGAAGGTCTCCGCCGCCGCCCGCACCGCCTTCTGGTCGCGCGGGGTAAAGGCGCGCAAGGCATGCTGCACCCGGTTGCCGAGCTGCGCCAGGACGCTCTCAGGAACGTCCAGCGGGTTCTGGGTGACGAAATAGACGCCGACGCCCTTGGAGCGGATCAGGCGCACCACCTGCTCCACCTTGTCGAGCAGCACCTTCGGCGCCTCGTCGAACAAAAGGTGCGCCTCGTCGAAGAAGAACACCAGCTTGGGCTTGTCCGGATCGCCCACTTCGGGGAGCTGCTCGAACAGTTCGGACAGCAGCCACAATAGGAAGCAGGCGTAAAGGCGCGGCGCCCCCATGAGCTTGTCGGCGGCGAGGATGGAGATGGTGCCGTAGCCCGCGCGGTCGACCCGCATGAGGTCGGCGATGTTGAGCGCCGGCTCGCCGAAGAACTTGTCCGCCCCCTGGTTCTCGAGCACCAGGAGCTGGCGCTGGATGGCGCCCACGGTCTGCGTCGCCACGTTGCCATACTGGGTGCCGATGGTGGCCGCGTTCTCCGCCACATAAGCGAGCAGCGCCCGAAGGTCCTTGAGGTCGAGCAGCAGCAGGCCCTGCTCGTCGGCGACCCGGAAGGCGATGTTGAGCACGCCTTCCTGCGTATCGTTGAGCCCCATCAGGCGCGACAGCAGCAGCGGCCCCATCTCCGAGATGGTGGCGCGGACCGGATGGCCCTGCGTGCCCAACATGTCCCAGAAGATCACCGGGAAGCTGTCCGGCTGGTAGTCGATCCCCACCTCCTCGGCGCGCGCCAGCAGGAAGTCCTTCGCCGTGCCCGGCTCGGCGATGCCGGACAGATCGCCCTTGATGTCGGCGGCGAACACCGGGACGCCGGCGCGGGCGAAGCCTTCCGCGAGCACCTGGAGCGTCACCGTCTTGCCGGTGCCGGTGGCGCCGGTGACCAAACCGTGCCGGTTGGCGAGGCGCAGGGTGAGGAATTCGTCCTTGGCGCGCCGCGCCTTGCCGGTGCCGACGAAGCTGCGGCCGATATAGATCTTGCCGTCGCCGTCCGGGGCTTTCGGATCGAGGGAGGCGGCGGCCGGCTTCGGGGCGGCGGGAGCGGTCATGGCGGGGTCCTCGCGCGGGTCGGGCGGGATTGATCGAGGGCTGTTTTCGCCCGTTTCGCCGCGCCTCGGCAAGCACATTGCCGCATCAGCACGGCTCGGCCCGGTGCCACGGCTTGCGGGATCGTCGCGCCGCCTTCAAATTCGCCCCCTATCTCTGACGGTGCCAACGCCAGGGAGGCGACATGGACGAACTGCTGGAACGGCTGGAGGAACGGGTCGGGCTCGCGCCCGATAAGGGGCGGGCGGCGGTGGTGATCCTGGTCGAATTCCTCGCCCGGGAAGCCCCGGCCGAGGCCATGGCGCCGCTGGTCGCGCGCCATGCCTGGATCGCCGAGCTTCAGGCCGGCATGGCCGAGCCGGCGGCGCCGACGGCTGCGAATCGCCATTTCGGCGGCATGGCCCGGCTGATGGACCTCGCCAACCGGATGATGGCGCTCGGCCTCACCATGGGCGAGGTGCAGGGCGCCGCGCGCGAGGTGGTGGCCTATGCCCGCGAGACCGCCGGCGCAGAAAGTGTGGACGGCGTGGTGAAGGCGATCCCGGGCCTGCGCCAGTTCGTTTGACTTTCGCTCAGGTTGTGGGCCTCATCGTCGCGGCTCCGCTTGAGCCGTGCCATTGAGGGGGGAAGTCGTGTCCTATCCCATCATCGACATTGAGGGCATCGGCCCGGTCATGGCCGAGAAGCTGAAGACGGCGGGCATCACCAACACCGGCGCGCTGCTCGACGCCGCGAAGACGCCGAAGGATCGCAAGGCCCTGGCGGAAAAGGCCGGCATCGACGAGAAGCAGGTCCTCAAATGGGCCAACATGGCCGACCTGATGCGCATCAAGGGCGTCGCGGAAGAGTATTCCGAGCTGCTCGAGGCGGCGGGCGTCGACACCGTGAAGGAACTGAAGACCCGCAACGCCGCCAACCTCACCAAGCCATGGCCGAGGTGAACGAGAAGAAGAAGCTGGTGCGCCTGCTGCCCGCCGAGAGCCAGGTGGAAAAGTGGATCGCCCAGGCCAAGGACCTGCCGCCCATCCTGACCTACTGACGGCGGCGCACGCCGCTTTGGACGATCGCCCAGGGCGGCCGGAGACGGGCCGGCGCGCGAACCCCACCGGCTTGGCCCGGGGCCGGCGGCCGGCCGGCTCCGCGGACGTTGCCGGAGCCGCGATGGCCGCGCGCCGTGTCTCCCTTACGCTCTCCCGGACGGTCCCCGGAGACGCCAAATCCTGTGAGGCCGGCTCTTGTCAGCCGGCCCCATGCCGGGCCCGCCCTTGAAAAGCGGCGATCCTGCCCGTATGAGAGGCGTCGCGCCGCGGTAGCTCAGCTGGTAGAGCAACGCATTCGTAATGCGTGGGTCGGGGGTTCGAATCCCTTCCGCGGCACCATTTCACCATCCAGAAGCGTCCGAAAATGTCCAATATCGCTTTGATTTCAAAGAGATAGGCGCTCCTGACGTCCAGTCTGATCCCATCTCGTCCGCTTGAATCCTGTAGGCATGTAGGCAAGTTTGTAGGCGTCTC
>NZ_JBNFNU010000461.1:0-3052 GCF_057364445.1 Xanthobacter sp. BG11Y11_SDJG | reverse complement strand
GGCGGCCGCCGAGATCGGCACGCGGCGCGCCTCGATCACGCCGCCGCAGCCGGAGGCGGCCAGCATCTTCGCGGTGTCGCCGGCAAGCCCGTCCGAGACATCCATGGCCGCCGCCGCAAAAGCGCGCAGCACCGGCGCCAGCGCGAGGCGCGGCTGGGGGTGGAGGTAGCGGTCCAGCAGATGGCCGCGCTGCTCCGCATCGAGATCGCCGAACGGCACGTCGTTCGGTCCCAGGCGCAGCTTGAGGCCGAGCGCCGCGTCGCCGATGGTGCCGGAGACCAGGATCGCCTGGCCCGGCCGCGCCCCGGTCCGCGGCACGAAACCGCCCCGCGGCACGGCACCGAGGGCGGTGAGGGTGATGGTCACGGGACCGGGCGTGGAAACCGTATCGCCGCCGAGGATCGGGCAGCCGAACGCAGCCGCATCCGCCCCGAGGCCGGCGGCGAAGGCCTCGATCCAGGCCTCGCTCGTTCCCTTCGGCAAGGCCAGCGCCAGCAGCGCGCCAAGCGGAGCGGCGCCTTTGGCGGCGAGGTCGGAGAGATTGACCCGCAGCGCCTTGCGGGCGATGGCGGCCGGCGGGTCGTCGGCGAAGAAATGCACCCCCGCCACCACCGCGTCCTTGGTCAGCACCAGGTCGCAGCCCGCGGGCGGCGTCAGAAGTGCGGCATCGTCGCGCAGCCCGAGGCCGCCCGAGCCGGCGATGGGGCGGAAGAAGCGGGCGATGAGACGGTCCTCGCCCGAGCCGCCGCCCTCCATCGCCCCGGCCATGTCAGGCGCCCGGCGGACGGTCGAACTCGCCGGGCCGCAGGTCGCGGGCGAGCGAATCCAGCACCGCATTCACCATGCCGGTCTCGTCGCGTTCGAGGAAGGCGCCGGCAACGTTGACATATTCGGCGATCACCACCCGCGCCGGCACGTCGGGGCGCGACAGCAGTTCGGCGAGCCCGGCCCGCAGCACGGCGCGCAGCACCGCTTCCACGCGCTTCAGCGGCCAGCCCTGGGTCAGCGCGTTGTCGAGCAAAGGATCGATCTGGCGCTGGTTGCTCAGCGCCCCCTCGACCACGGCGCGGAACAGTTTCACGTCAGCGTCGGGAAGCTGGGTGCCCTCCACCTCCTGGCCGAGCCAGTGGCTCTCGAACTCGGCGAGGACGTCGTTCACCGGCGTCTGGGCAAGGTCCATCTGATACAGCGCCTGCACGGCGCCGAGGCGCGCCGCGCTCTTCTTCATGGGCTTGGTGGCGGCCTCGCTCATGCTTCGAGCCGCCGCCGCAGGCGCAGCAGCGACAATGCCGCGCGCGCCGCGCCGCCGCCCTTGTCGCCCTCGCTCACCCGCGCCCGCTCCCAGGCCTGCGCCTCGGTGTCGACGGTGAGGATGCCGTTGCCGACCGGAAGGGCATGGGTGACGCCGAGATCCATGAGGCCGCGCGCGCTCTCGCCCGCCACGATCTCGAATGGTAGGTCTCGCCGCGGATCACCACGCCCAGCGCGACCACCGCGTCCACCTCGGCGCCCGTGATCTCGGCCGCGTCGAGCGCGATTTCGGCGGCGATGGGGATTTCCAGCGCGCCCGGCACGGTGATGACTTCCACCTCGACGCCGGCCGCCTCCAGGACCGCCTTGGCGCCCTTCAGCAGCTCGTCGGCGAGCGCGTCGTAATAGCGGCCCTCGATGATGAGGACGCGCGCGTCGCCGAGGGGTTCGTCGCCCGCGAATGCGCTTTCGCGCTGTGTCGTCACCATGATGCGGTCTCCTTAGGCCGGGAGGCGTACTCGGCGGCGGGGAACTGCGCAAGCCGCGCGGCATAGCGCGCCATGACGTCGACCTCGAAATTGACCTGATCGCCGGCGCGCCGCGCGCCCCAGGTGGTGACTTCGAGCGTGTGCGGAATGAGCAGGCAGGAGAAGGTGTTGCCCGCGACCTCGTTGACCGTGAGCGAGGTGCCGTCCAGCGCCACCGAGCCCTTGGGCGCGACGAAACGCGCGAAATCCTCGGGCACCTCGAACCAGAAGCGGGTGGACGAGCCCAGGTCTTCGCGCGCGAGGATGCGCGCCTTGGCGTCCACGTGCCCGCTCACCATGTGGCCGCCCAGCTCGTCGCCGATCCTCAAGAGCGCTCCAGATTGATGCGCGCGCCCGGCGCCCATGCGGCCACCGTGGTGATGGCGAGGGTCTCGGGTGCCGCATCCACCGTGAACACGGTGCCGCGCGGGCCGCCGGCGCGGACTGAGGTCACGGTCAGGCACACGCCCGCATGGGCGATGGAGGCGCCGAGATCGATGCCCTCCCCCCCATAGCCGCAGGCGATGGAGAGGGTGCGGACCTCGCCCTTCTCCTCCACGGCGATCACCTCGCCCACGTCGGTGACGATGCCGGTGAACATGTCAGCGTCTCCACAGGCGCACGAGATGGTCGGCGCCGAGCGCGGCGTGCTCCACCTCGGCGAATCCAACGGGCGAAATGAGGCGGCCGAGCGGCCGTCCGGCGAGCGCATCCACGGCGTCGGGGCCGAGCAGGACCGGGCTGGAGAAGACCGCCACCTCGTCGACGAGGCCCGCGTCCAGGAACGCGGCCGCCACCTGCGGCCCGCCCTCCACCATCAGCCGGGTGATGCCGAGCAGGCCGAGCAGCTTGACGACGGCGGGCAGGAGCAGGCGCCCCCCCGCCCCGCGCGGCACCCGCAGCACTTCGATGCCGCGCGCGTTCAGCGCCTCCTGACGGTCGGCGGCGCATCCTCCGCCGCGATCACCCACACCGGGACGTCGCACGCGGTCTGCGCCAGCGCCGAGCCGTGCGGCAGGTCCAGCCCCGAATCGAGAACGAGGCGCACCGGCGAGCGCCCTTCCAGGCCCGGCAGCCGGCAGGTGAGCATGGGGTCGTCCGCCTTCACCGTGCCGATGCCCACCAGGATCGCGTCGGCGTGGGCGCGCATGAGATGGGCCCGCTCGCGGGCTCCGGGCCGGTGATGGCGGCCGGGGCGGACCGGCCAGGCCCGCCTTGCCGTCCGCCGACACCGCCATCTTCAGCAGCACGTGGGGCCGGCCCTCGGTGACGCG
>NZ_JBNFNU010000460.1:0-3053 GCF_057364445.1 Xanthobacter sp. BG11Y11_SDJG | reverse complement strand
CCCTGCTGGGCATAGCCCGGCTGCTGGCCGTAGCCGGGCGGCACGCCCATGGGCTGCTGGCCGGGCTGGCCATAAGGCTGGCCGGAGCCGACGCGCGCGCCGGCCGAAGGCACGGACGAACGGGAACCGCCAAACAGACCGCCGAGGAAGCCGCCGCTCGACTGCGGGGCGGGCTCCACGGCGGCGCGGGCCTGCGCCTCCAGTTCCTGGACGCGGGCATAGGCCTGCTGGAGCGCGTGCTCCTGCACCAGAACGGTCTGGGCGAGGGCGTAGGGGGCGTGGGGTGCCTCGGCGAGGCGGCGCGCGATCAGCGCCTCCGCCTCCGCGTCCCGCGGCTGGTTCTCGATGCCGCGCATGCGGTCGAACAGGCCGTCGATCAGGGCACGTTCCTCGGGGGTCATTTCCGTCTCCGGTGAGGTTGACGCACCCCATATGAGGACGCCATCCAGGCGCCGGAAGGGCGGCCGGATGAAATTTTCGTAACGTTACGTAAGGTACGCCGGACGACCAAAACAGCCGTCATGCCCCGGCTGGTCCGGGGCATCCACCCAGCGGCCAGGCCGGCGCTTCATGGTCGGCCGCCCGCCCGCGGCCTGGTGGATCCCCCGGACCAGCCGGGGGATGACGGCAGTGCAAGGAGAGACAGGCCGCGCCCCCGAAACCATCGTCATGACCCCGCTTGAGCGGAGCCCCATCCGGCCCTGCGCCCGGCCGTGGAATGGGGTCTATTCGGCCGCGTCGGCCCCCGCTTTGTCCGCCGCCGGGGCGGAGGCGACGCCGAAGCGGCGCGCCACATAGTCCTCCACCAGCTGGCGGAATTCGGCCTGGATGTTCGGCCCGCGCAGCGTCACCGCCTTCTTGCCGTCGATGAAGACCGGGGCGGACGGGGTCTCGCCGGTGCCGGGCAGCGAGATGCCGATGTCGGCGTGCTTGCTCTCGCCCGGCCCGTTCACGATGCAGCCCATCACCGCCACGTTCAGCGTCTCGACGCCGGGATAGCTCTGCTTCCACACCGGCATGCGCTCGCGGATCATGGTCTGCACGCTCTGCGCCAATTCCTGGAACACGGTGGAGGTGGTGCGCCCGCAGCCGGGGCAGGCCGCCACCAGCGGCACGAAGGTGCGCAGGCCCATGGTCTGCAGGATCTCCTGCGCCACCTGGACCTCCAGCGTGCGGTCGCCGTTCGGCTCCGGGGTCAGCGACACGCGGATGGTGTCGCCGATGCCCTGCTGGAGCACCACGCCCATGGCCGTGGAGGAGGCGACCACCCCCTTCGAGCCCATGCCGGCCTCGGTGAGGCCGAGATGCAGCGCATAGTTGGAGCGGCGCGACAGCTCGGAATAGACCGCGATCAGGTCCTGCACCGCCGACACCTTGGCGGACAGGATGATGCGGTTGCGCGGCAGGCCGATCTCCTCGGCGAGCGCCGCCGAGAGCAGGGCCGAGCGCACCAGCGCCTCGCGCGTCACCGCGCGCGCCTCGGCGGGCCGCGGCAGGCGGGCGTTCTCGTCCATCAGCGTGGTGAGCAGCTCCTGGTCGAGCGAGCCCCAATTGGCGCCGATGCGCACCGGCTTGTCATGGCGGATGGCGGTCTCGACGATGGCGGCGAACTGCCGGTCCTTCTTGTCGCCGAAGCCGACATTGCCGGGATTGATGCGGTATTTGCCGAGCGCCTCGGCGCAGGCGGGATGATCGGCGAGCAGCTTGTGGCCGATATAATGGAAGTCGCCGACGATGGGCACGTCGATGCCCATCCGCAGCAGCTTCTCCTTGATGTGGGGCACCGCGGCCGCCGCCTCGTCGCGGTCGACCGTGATGCGCACCAGCTCGGAGCCGGCGCGGGCGAGCGCCGCAACCTGCCGCACGGTCGCGTCGATGTCCGCGGTATCGGTGTTGGTCATGGACTGGACCACCACCGGCGCGCCCCCGCCCACCACCACTTTGCCGACGGGAACGCCCACGGTCAGCCGCCGCGCGGCGGGGCCGGGCCGTGGAGCAGGTCGTCGGGGAACCACGGAGGCGCAGTCGGTCATGGCGGACGTCATGGGGCGAAACCTCGGGCCGGTGCTCGGGTCCGGCGCGCGCGGATGCGGCGGCCGGCCTGTTCGAGGTAGGCGCGGGCCGGGCGGGCGTCAACTGCCGCGCACCGAAACAGCCGGCCCGATCACGCACAGGTTGAGGCATTCCGGCGCGACTTCGGCAAATCCGGGGCAATCGCCGCCAAACCGGAAACCTTCGGTCACCAATTGGGAAAGCTTTGTCTCGGCAGCAACCTATTTCGGACGCAGCCGCCTGGAATCCTCCGCGCCGTGGGCAATGAAAATCCTGCGGTCGATGCGGCGGCCGGCCATGCGAGGTAGGTGCGATGGAGTCTTTCCGGTCGTCGACGGTTGCATCGGAAACCCCGCCGTCTGCGCCCCGACGCGCGCGGCGGGCGTTCCTCCGGCGTCCGGGCATCCGGCGGTTGGCGCGGAACGTGCCCTGGCGGGTGCTCACCGCCGCCGCCATCGTCGGCGCGGCGGCCTATGCGGCGAGCCAAATCCCGCTGCGCCAGCGGCTGCGGCTCCAGGCCCATCTCACGGCCATGTTCACGCAGGCGCCGGTGCTGCTGGTGGGCGACAGCATCACCTACCAGGCCGGGCCGGCCCAGCTGTGCGGGGCCGAGGTGTTCAACGCCGCGGTGCCGGGCGACCGGGTGGCGGACCTCGTGGCCGACGCGCCGGACTATGCCAGCAACCTCGCCGCCACCCAGGTGGTGATCGCCGTGGGCATCAACGACGCCTGGCCGAACCACCGCGAGCTCGCCGACTGGATCGCCGACTATCGCCGGCTCGTGGCGCACTATGCCGGACGCCAGCTGGTGCTGGTGGAGATCAGCCCGCCCGACATGAGCATGCCGCTGTTCGTGAAGCGGCTCGATTTCGGCTTCATCGCCGGCGCCAACGCCGCGATCCGCGCGATCGCCGCCGACGAACCGGCGCCCCGGCTGGTCCCGGCCCCGGTCCGGGTGCAGACCCGCGACGGACTGCACCCCACTCCCGCCGCGCCGAGCT
>NZ_JBNFNU010000459.1:0-3056 GCF_057364445.1 Xanthobacter sp. BG11Y11_SDJG | reverse complement strand
TCGCGGCGGCGCGGAAGCCAAAGCCGGGGCGCTGCGCGCGGCGGCGGGGGTGCGCGATGACGCGCCGCCCCGCCATCCTGGTGGTGGACGCGAGCCACGCTCGGTGGAAGTGATGGCGCGCGTGCTCGAAGAAGAGTTCGACGTCTTCACCGCCCATGGCGCGGAGGAGGCGCGGCGCATCCTGGAGCAGGAATGGATCCAGGTGATCTTCTGCGACCAGCGCATGCCGAAGACCTCTGGCGTCGCCTTGCTCACCGAGGTGCGCGAGCGCTGGCCCGACATCCTGCGCATCATCGTCACCGGCTATACCGAGCCGGACGACATGATCGGCGCCATCAACGAGGCCGGCATCTACCAGTTCATCACCAAGCCCTGGCACCCGGACCAGCTTCTGCTCGCGGCCCGCAACGCGGCGCATCTGTTCCGCCTCCAGCGCGAGCACGAGCGCCTCAGCCTGGAAATGAAGCTCTCGCTGCCGGCGGCGGAGGCGCGCATCGCCGCGCGCCGGGCCGAGGTGGCGCAGAGCTTCCATTTCGACTCCTTGGTGCGCGCCCCCGGCAGCCCGCTGAGCGAGGCCTGCCTCAAGGCCGCGCAGGTGGCGACCTTCGACGTGCCGGTGCTCGTCACCGGCGAGACCGGCACCGGCAAGGAATTGCTGGCGCGCGCCATCCACTATTCCTCGCTGCGCTCGGACAGGCCGTTCTTCGCGGTGAATTGCGGGGCAATCCCGGACGAACTGCTCGAATCCGAGCTGTTCGGCCACAAGAAGGGGTCGTTCACCGGCGCTCATGTCACCCGCGTCGGCCTGCTCGATCAGGCGGACGGCGGCACCATCCTCTTGGACGAGATCGGCGACGTCTCTCCCGCCTTCCAGGTGAAGCTGCTGCGCTTTCTCCAGGAGGGCGAAATCCGTCCGGTGGGCTCGAACGAGGCGAAGCGGGTCAACGTGCGCGTTATCGCCGCCACCCACCGCGATCTTCACGGCGAGGTGGCGCGCGGCCGGTTCCGCGAGGACCTCTATTACCGCCTGTGCGCCATGGTGCTGACCCTGCCGCCGCTGCGCGAGCGGCGCGCCGACATCCCGGTTCTGGCACAGAGCCTGCTCGACGCGCTCGCCGCCCAGCACGGCAAGAAGGCGCGCGGCTTCACCGAGGAGGCGCTCGCCTGCATGCAGGCCTATGACTGGCCCGGCAACGTGCGCGAACTGCAGAACGAGGTGACGCGCATGCTGGTGCTGGCGCGCGCGGACCTGCTCTCCGCCGACCTGCTTTCGCCCCACGTGGTGCGCGACGCCGCGGCCGCGACCCGGGACACGCGCGATGCCGCCGCCGCCATCGCCCTGCCGGAGGGCGGCCCGCTGAAGGACCGGATCGAGCGCATGGAGGCGACCATCCTCATGGAGACGCTGGTGCGCTGCCGCTGGAACAAGAGCCGCGCGGCGGAGGAACTCGGCCTCTCCCGCGTCGGTCTCAGAGCCAAGCTCGACCGCTACGGCATCGCCCGCGGCGGCGCCTTCGCGAAATCGCACTAGGAGCCCTGCCATGTGCCTCCGGCATTCCCGGACAGATCGTCGCCGTCGCCGACGCCGATGCCATGCTCTGCACCGTCGACGTCTCTGGCGTGCGGCGGGCGGTGGACGTGGCGTGCGTCGCCGCGCCCGGCCGTCCGCTGGACGACCTCGTCGGCGCCTGGGTGCTCGTGCATGTGGGCTTCGCCATGAGCGTCATCGATGAGGACGAGGCCGCCGCGACGCTGAAGGTGCTCACCGAGATCGGCGAGGCGGAGGCCGAGATGGAGGCCCTGCGCCTCGGCCTCGACCCGCAAGCGGCCAACTGAGGAGACGCGCCATGCGCTACGTGGACGAATTCCGCGACCCGGCGCTCGCCGCCGCTCTGGTGAAGGAGATCGGCGCCGTGTGCGCGCGCCTGGAGCGCGGGCACGAGAAGCCGCTCACGGTCATGGAGGTGTGCGGCGGGCACACCCACGCCATCTTCCGCTACGGGCTCGAAGGGCTGCTGCCGGACCTCGTGGAGTTCGTGCACGGCCCCGGCTGCCCGGTGTGCGTGCTGCCCATGGGGCGGGTGGACGACTGCGTCGCCATCGCCGAGCGCGAGGAGGTGATCTTCGCCACCTTCGGCGACGCCATGCGCGTGCCGGGCTCGAAGAAGAGCCTGCTCCAGGCCAAGGCCGAGGGGGCGGACGTGCGCATGGTCTATTCGCCGCTCGACGCGCTGGCGCTGGCGAAGAAGAATCCGGAGCGCGAGGTCGTGTTCTTCGGCCTCGGCTTCGAGACCACCATGCCCTCCACGGCGCTCACCGTGCTGCGCGCGGCGCGCGAAGGCGTCTCGAACTTCTCCTTGTTCTGCAACCACATCACCATCATCCCGACCCTGCGGGCGCTGCTGGAGCAGCCGGACTTCGGCATCGACGGCTTCATCGGGCCGGGGCACGTCTCCATGGTGATCGGCACCGAACCCTACCGCTTCATCGCCGAGGAGTTCCGCAAGCCGCTGGTGGTGGCGGGCTTCGAGCCCATCGACCTCCTGCAATCCCTCCTCATGGTGTTGCGGCAGATGGAAGAGGGCCGCGCGCGGATCGAGAACCAATATGCCCGCGTGGTGCCGGATGCCGGCAACCCGGCGGCGCTCGCGGCGGTGCAGCAGGTCTACGAGCCGCGCGAGAGCTTCGAGTGGCGCGGGCTCGGCGCCATCGCCGGCTCCGGCGTGCGGCTGCGCGAGGCCTATGCCGGCTTCGACGCCGAGCGGCGCTTCACGCTGGCCGAGGCGCAGGTGGCGGACCCGGCGCAGTGCCGCTGCGGCGAGGTGCTCACCGGTGCGGTGAAGCCCTGGGCCTGCCCGAATTCGGCACCGGCTGCACGCCGGAAACCCCGCTCGGCGCGCTGATGGTCTCCTCGGAAGGGTCCTGCGCGGCCTATTACCAGTATGGCGGCGTGCGGGGGGCGGCCGCGTGAGCGCGCCGTTCGCCTCCTCCCGCCGCGCGCTGCCGGAGCGCGTCACGCTGGCCCATGGCGGCGGCGGCAGCGCCATGCGCGACCT
>NZ_JBNFNU010000458.1:0-3077 GCF_057364445.1 Xanthobacter sp. BG11Y11_SDJG | reverse complement strand
CCGGCGCATCCGGATGCGGCGCGGTGCGGCGCGGGTGAGCGCGCGCAGGCTGTGCAGCCCGGCGAGCGTCACGCCGGTGTCCGGCGTGCGGTCCACGAAGGCGCGGGCGGCGTCGATATGGCCGAGCTCCAGCAAGGCGTTCAGCATCATGAACTGATCGCGCCCGCTGCAGGGTTCCGGGAGGGTGTCCGGGCTGCGCGCGATGCGCCGGGCGAATTGCGCCGCCGCCAGCGCCAGCCGCAGATGCCCGATGGGCTCCTGCCGGGCCAGATGCGCCGCATGGATGTCGCGCGGACCATCGCGGCCGATCCGCGCCAGGGGAGATAGACCGGTCTCGTCCGGTTCAGGCTCGGGCATCGGCTCAGTCCCGGCCCGCAGACGCCTGCCCGTAGGCGACGATGGCCGAGATCGAGCGGCAGAGATCGAAGTCGGTGTCGGCCACCACCAGCCCGTGAACCTCCTCGATCCGCATCAGAATCTGCGCATGGTCGAGGGAATCGAGGCCGACCTCGTAGAAGTCGGTGTCCGGCTCCAGGCTCGCCACCATGGGCCGGTCCACCGCCTCGCGAATGGCCCGCCGCACGGCCTCTTCGTCCATCCCCGCCATTGCCCCACCCCTGACCATACAACGAACGTCGGCGCCGATCAGACCGGCACCTCGGGCGCCATGACGCGCGACAGGATGAGCGTGCCGCACCGCGAGCCGTCGGCGCCGAACTCCATCTTCCAGAAGCGGCCGCCCACCCGGTGCCGCAGGATCACGGACACCGCCGCGTCGTCGGGCGGAATTTGCGCGCAGGCGATCTCGGGCATGCGCCAGTAATCCTTCGGATATTCGCGCATCGCGAGCGCGACCGCCAGATGCACCGCACGCTGCAGGAACGTGCCGGGGCCGCCCGCAGGCAGGTCGGCGCGATCCCCCTCGAAACGGGCTTGGGCGGTCACGTCCGCATCGTCGGTGGCCTCGCGCTCGGCGATGGGCAGATCCGGCCTCAAGCGCAGCCAGACCTGTTCGACGCGCCCGGCGATGCCATGGCGGAAGCTCCCGCACAGATCGGCGCCGGCGGGCGGCGGATCGCGAACGATCTCGATGGCGCAGGACGCGGGCACCTTGAGCTGGAGCAGCATGTCGTTCCGGGCGCCGCAATGGGCGACGATCGCCTCGAGGATGTCGGCTCCGAACTGGTAGGTGCGTTCGCCGGTGAGCGGCCGCGCGATCAGGGCCGGGCCATCGGCCATGCGGAGCGCTCCGGACGCAGGCGCGACCGTTCCCCAGCTGCGCGGCGGCCCGAAACGCGGGTCCGATGCTGTGCGGCAGTCCGCGCCGCCCATGGCGTCCGCTCCCGTTCTTATCGTTGTTACAATCCCGTCTTAGAGGACAATGATGCCGCTCGGCAAGGCCCCCGCACGGGGGCGGACGGCGCCCGGTCAGTTCACCACCGCGTGCGGCACGAAGCGGCACGCGTGGTCCTGGATGATGGGGGCCGGCGCCTCCAGCACGCCGACCCCCTCGGGCCGTCCGCCGACGATCCAGGCGCCGACCGTGGCCCAGACCGGGACACCCGAACGGTCGAAGTGCGGCAGGTAATGGAGCGCCTGGACGATCCGCCCCTCCGCCCCGTAGGGCCCCGCGGTCTCGGCCCGCCCGCCGGGCAGAGCCGGATCGCACAACAGCACGTTGTGGCCCTTGATGGAGAACAGGGGCTTGACGGCGCACGCGGCCGGCGCCGCGGCGGCCTCGCCTTCAAACCAGCACGGCAGCAGGTTGGGATGGCCCGGAAACATTCGCCACAGCCACACCAGCGCCCCCTTGGAGGCGAGCACCAGCTTCCAGAGCGGCTCGATCGCCGCCGGCGCGGCCGGCCCGGCCAGCGCCCCGGCGAACGGCTCCTGAAGCAGAAGCTGCCAGCGATACGCCTTCACGAGGCAGCGGATGGGCCGGTCTTCGAGATCGGTGAGGCCGCCGGCCCCGTCGATGCCGATCGCCTCGATGTCGAGCGCCGCGGCCTCCCGCCCGGCCTGGCGCGCGCAATCGGCGAGGTAGAGCGCCCACACCCGGTCCTCGGCATTTCGGGCGGAGGCGGCGAAATGGATCGGCGTTGCCTGGGGCATCCGGCCGAAGGCCTCCACCAGGGCATCGTGCAGGCGGTTGAACTGATCGCAGCCGGGCGGCAGGTGGCCATGGGCCATCTGATCCTCGAACCAGAGCCACTGGAACGCGGCGGCCTCATAGAGGGCGCCGGGCGTGTCGCCGTTGCATTCGTGAAGCTTGGGCGGCGCCGCTCCGTCGAAAGCGAGGTCGAACCGCGTCACCAGCGAGGGATCGCCGCGCCGCCAGCTCTGGCGCACGCCCTCCCACGCCGCCGCCGGCACGCCGATGGTGGCGAGCACCTCGTCGTCGCGGCTCGCCCGCTCCGCCACCTCCAGCGCCATGTGCCACAATTCGTCGACCGCCGGCGCAGCAGCGTCTCGATCGCGGACCGCTGGAACAGGTAGCAGGCGTCGTCGGTCCAGTAGCGCTCGTGATGGGCGAAGCCGAGACGGCGGGCGGTGTCCTCCCAGTCCGGCCGCGCCGGCACCGCGATCCGCTTCATGCGGAAGCGGGCAGCGGCGGACAGCCGGGCGCGCGCAACGTGTCGCCGAGCTGGCCGAAGCCGCCGCGCGCCAGCGTGCGGCAATCGGCCGGCGCCGGAACGGCCGTGACAACCGGCGCCAACATCGCGCGCGGTTCCGCCTGAGGGAGGCCTGCCTGAGGGAGGCCTGCGGACCGCCCGCCCTCCGCCCGGATCCCGGCGGTGTCGTTGGGAGCGTCTGCCGACTGGCGCACGAATGGTCCGCCGCTCACAAGAAAGAGCGACACTGTCCTCGATCGCATCACCGCGCCGCCCCCCGATACGCACCACCGTCGCGATCCGGCATCGGACTTTCGCATTCGCGGCTGACGCCGTCGCGGCGGAAGGCAGGGACCGCCGGACCGGAACCTGAGGCGATCGAGTCTTAGCGGGTGCCTGTTCGCTCCACAAGCGCCGGCCGCCGCCCGGGGTCGGCCCGCCTCGGCCGGCGGCACCGCGTCCCCG
>NZ_JBNFNU010000457.1:0-3081 GCF_057364445.1 Xanthobacter sp. BG11Y11_SDJG | reverse complement strand
CCTGGCCGAGGCGGCGGAAGGGCCGCCGCCCGCGCCGTATGCGGTGCTGGTGCTGGGCTCGGCGGGGCGCGGCGAGAGCCTGCTCGCCATGGACCAGGACAATGCGGTGGTCTGGGCCGAGCCTGTGGCGGGCGCCGACGCCTGGTTCGCCCGCTTCGGCGCGCGCCTTGCGGACCTGCTGCACGAGGTGGGCGTGCCCTATTGCCCCGGCAACGTCATGGCCCGCTCGCCCCAGTGGCGCGGCGACGCCGCCACCTGGCAGGCGCGGGTCGCCGCCTGGATCTCACGCGCGCGGCCCGACGATCTGCTGAGTGTCGACATCTTCTTCGATCTCGCGCCCGCCAGCGGGGCCGCCGCCATCGCCGACCGGCTCGCCGCGGACGCCTATGGCGCGGCGGCGGGGCAATATGCCTTTCTCAAGCAACTGGCCGATTCTGGCGGGCCGGTGCGCTCGGCGCTCACCCTCATGGGCGGCCTGCGCACCGAGAACGGACGGGTGGACGCGAAGGCCCACGGCCTGTTCCCCATCGTCTGCACCGCCCGCGTGCTCGCCATCGCCCACGGCATCGACGCCCGCTCCACCAAGGCCCGCCTCGACGGGCTGCGCGCCAAGGGCATCGGCGCCGGCGCCCGACCTCGAAGCCATGGCTGAGGCCCACGGCGTGCTGCTCTCCGCCGTGCTCGACCAGCAGCTGGAAGACCTGGCTGTGGGTCTTCCCGCCTCCAACAAGGTCGACCCGCGCCGGCTCGACGCCCACCGCCGCGCCGACCTGAAGGAGGCGTTCAAGGTGGCGGCCGGGGCACGGGACGTGCTGCATACGCTGCTGATGGCGTGAGGGCGGGGGCGGACCTGCGGGAGGGGGAGGAAGGTTTGGGGCGCGTCAGAGCGCGGAGACGGCACGGCTTTATATATTATCTATTCTTTCCAATTAAATAATTATCCAAAAATTGCAACATATGCTGTATCCAATCAATCCGAATAAAATCGAAAATAAATAATAACAATATCTAATTTATACAAAAATCTTGCCGAAAAAATTGTTCTTCCTAGTTGTGTAATAAAGGACGCAGTAATAAATATAGCAAGCAATCTTTCAGTATCACATTATAATCATAAATCCGTTTTGGAATGTAATAATCAAAAATCAGACATACAAAAATGATCAAAATCGCAGATACGATAAATGTAAAATCAAAATTCTTATTATAAAATTCATACGCAATTGAATTGAATTTGTGAAAGAAGAAATAGCAATAATTTACACGCATCCGGATTTTGATTAAATTATCTGCTTCTTCTTGGTTCGGTATCATATTCATCTCCGGACGACGGTAAATTTTATTACATTGTTTCTATCTCTCCCTCCCAAAATCATGTCGATGCCTCAGGATTGCTGATGGAATATACGCGATCAATCATCGCTGACCCATCTCGATTTCCGCCATTCCCGCCGCAACCGGCCGGAACCTCTGTTCCGTCTCGATCCTCGTCTCCCGCACCGACACGCGCGCCAATGAGGCGGGCTGCTGCCCAGCTACGCCGCCATCGCCTTCTGCGTTCCCATGCACGCTATCATCGGAATCCGGAGCTGAGGAGACCGCGCGCGCGCCGGGTACTCGGACGCCCTCAGCCGCTTTCTTCCCGCCAGACCCACATCCGCCCGTCCGAGAAATGCCGCGGACGGCATGCTATAAGGCGCGCCGGCGGCGCTGCGGAGCCGCGGATTCGGGAGAAGATGGCATGTCTGCGCTCGTCCAGTCGCTCGGCCGCCTCAAGGCGCCTTTCTTCGCCGTGCTGGCCGCGATGGTGCTCTCGGGATGCGGCGTCAACGTCATCCCCACCAGCGAGGAGAAGGCCAAGGCCGCCTGGAGCGAGGTGCTGAACCAGTACCAGCGCCGCTCGGACCTGATCCCCAATCTGGTGGAAACCGTGAAGGGCTACGCCTCCCAGGAGAAGGACGTGCTGACCTCGGTGGTGGAGGCGCGCGCCAAGGCGACCTCGATCCGGGTGGATGCCTCCACCATCACCAATCCCGAGCAGTTCAAGCAGTTCCAGGAGGCCCAGGCGGGCCTGTCCGGCGCGCTGGGGCGGCTGATCGCGGTGTCGGAAGCCTATCCGGACCTGAAGTCGAACCAGAACTTCCTCGCCCTCCAGTCGCAGATCGAGGGCACGGAAAACCGCATCGCCGTGGCGCGGCGCGACTATATCGAGGCGGTGCGCGCCTACAATACCGAGCTGCGCACCTTCCCCGGGGTGATCTGGGCCTCGATCCTCTATCGCGGCAACAAGCCCATGGAGACCTTCACCATCTCCGAGCAGCAGATGCAGGTGCCGAAGGTGAATTTCGGCAAGTAGCGGCGCGGCATCGGTTCAGGAGGCGTGAGGCCGTGAGCATGGCGCGCCGTCGGTCGCCTTTTCCCCGCAGCGGGCCCAGGGATGCGGGCGGCCGGCCTGCGGCTGGCCGCGGCCCTCGTCGGGGCGCTTTTGCGCGCTGCTCGCCGCGCTGCGGCGCAGGCGGAGCTCACCTTCCCGCCGCTCACCGGCCGGGTGGTGGACGCCGCCCATGTGCTCGATCCCGCAACCCGCGCGGCGCTCGACGCCAAGCTCGCGGCGCAGGAGGAGAAGGCCACCGACCAGTTCGTGGTGGCGACCGTTCCCTCGCTCCAGGACACCTCCATCGAGGACTATGCCAACCGCCTGTTCCGCGCCTGGCGGCTCGGCCAGGAGAAGAAGAACAACGGCGTGCTGCTGCTGGTCGCCCCCAATGAGCGCAAGGTGCGCATCGAGGTGGGCTACGGCCTCGAAGGCATCCTCACCGACGCGGTGGCGTCCGCCATCATCCGCAACGCCATCATCCCGTCCTTCAAGTCCGGCGACATGGCGGGCGGCATCGTCAAGGCGCCGACGCGGTGCTGGAGATCCTCAACCTCGACCCCGAGGAGGCGCGCGATCGCGCCCGGCGCGAGGAGCAGGGGAGCAGCTGGAGCGAGGAGGATGTCGAGAACCTCATCCTGCTCGCGGTGATGCTGCTGTTCTGGGGCTACATCTTCTGGCGCGCTTCCGCGGCGGCGGCCCGCGCG
>NZ_JBNFNU010000456.1:0-3100 GCF_057364445.1 Xanthobacter sp. BG11Y11_SDJG | reverse complement strand
CCGGCGTCCATCTCATCCACCGCCGGCCGACGTTCCGAGCCGCGCCGGCGACGGTGGCGGCGCTGCACGCGGCGATCGAGGGCGGGGCGGATCACGCTCCATGCCCCGAGCCAGCTCGCGGCGCTCCACGGCACCGACGGCGTGCTCGCCGAGGTGGAGCTGCGACCGATCGGCGGCGACCCGCACGCCGCGACCCGCATCCCGGCGGATGCGCTGCTCGCCTTCTATGGCCTTGCCACGGATTTCGGCGCGCTGGAGGGCTGGGGCATCGGCACCGACGGGCGCGGCATCCCGGTGGATCCCGCCACCATGGGAACCCGCCGGCCGGGCGTGTTCGCCATCGGCGACGTGGCCGCCTATCCCGGCAAGCTGAAGCTGATCCTCACCGCCTTCGCGGAGGGCGCCGCGGCGGCCCACGGGGTGCGGCGCCATCTGTTCCCGCAGGAAGCCTTCCATTTCGAGCATTCCACCACGCGCGGCGTGCCCCTGCGCGCCGCGCCGGCATCGGAGGCCTGACATGCGCCCGCTGCCTCCGCGCGCCCGCCCCGCCTCCTGCCGCGCCGCCTGCGGGAGGCGCCCATGGTGAAGGTCACCCTCCACGCTCCCGGCGCCGCGCCGCAGGTGCTGCATCTGCCGGAGGGCCTCTCGCTGATGGAGGGCCTCAGGAGCGCGGGCGTCCCATCACCGGTGACTGCGAGGGGAGCCTCGCCTGCAGTTCCTGCCATGTCTGGATCGACCCGGACTGGCTCGGCCGGCTCGATCCCCCCGCGGCCGAGGAGGAGGATCTCCTCGACGTCGCCTTCAACCTGTCGCCCAGCTCCCGCCTCGCCTGCCAGATCCGCATCGATGCGCGCTCGACGGCCTCGGCCTAAGCCTGCCCCGGGCGCCGGAGGAGGCGCCATGACTCCTACCCCCGCTCCCACCACCGCTCCCACCACAGCCCCTGTCCCCGCTGCCCTCCATGGAGTTTCGCCATGAACGCTCCCGTCCGCCTCGAACCGGCCGCACCGGATGCGGCGCTCCTCAACGACTGGCACGTCGTCGCCTTCTCGCGCGACGTGGTGCCGGGCGCCATCGTTCCGGCGACGCTGCTGGGCGAGGACCTGATCCTGTGGCGCGACAGCGCCGGCACGATCTATTGCTGGAAGGACCTGTGCATCCACCGCGGGGCGCGGCTTTCCAAGGGCTGGATCGTCGAGGACCAGGTGGTGTGCCCCTATCATGGCTGGCGCTATGACGGCACCTCGAAGTGCACGCTCATTCCCGCCGCGCCCGACCAGCCGCCGCCGCTCAAGGCCCGCACCTTTCCGCACCCGGTGGTGGAGCGATACGGCATGGTGTGGACCTCGCTCGGCCAGCCGGCGCACGACGTGCCGGTGTTTCCAGAGTGGGACGACCCCGCGTTCCGCAAGTTCAACACCGGCCCCTACCCCTACGACGCCAACGGCTACCGGGCGGTGGAGAACTTCATCGACGCGACCCACTTCCCGTTCGTCCATGCCGGCCTGAACGGCGTCGAGGAGGCGCCCGACAAGGTGGAGGACTACAAGGTGTTCGAGGACGAGACTGGGCTCAGCACCAGCCCGATCCGCGTGTTCCAGCCCTATGGAGACCACCGCCAGGTGCCGGTCCATGCCTCCTACGTCTATCGCTGCTTCCGGCCGCTGGTGGCCTACTTCTCGAAGTCGGTGACCATCGCCGACCCGCATCGGGCCCATCTGGGTGCCCCGGGCGACCGCTTCTGCACCTTCCTCGCCGCCCAGCCGGTCGACGAGGTGCACACCATCGTGCGCCTGTGCGTCGCCATCAATTTCGGCGCCGAGCTGACGCAGGCGGACATCGAGCGGCGGCAGGACACGGTGTTCGGCCAGGACCGCGCCATCGTCGAGACCCAGCGCCCCGAGCGCATCCCGGTGGACCTCAGGGCCGAGATTCACCATCGCACCGACAAATTGGGCCTCGCCTACCGCCGCTGGCTCGGGGCCATGGGCCTCACCTACGGCACCGCCTGAGGGGGCGCCCATGGCGATCGTCGTCACCGAGGCCTGCAACGGCTGCCGCTACACCGAGTGCGTCGCGGTCTGCCCCGCCGGCTGCTTCCATGCGGACGAGCGCATGGTCTACATCGACCCGGAGACCTGCATCGAGTGCCGGGCCTGCATCCCGGTCTGCCCGGTGCAGGCGATCTATGACGAGGAGGACCTGCCCGGCGCGCTCGCCCCCTGGGTGGAGATCAACGCCGCCCGGGCGCCGCTGCTGCCGGCCATCGAGGAGAAGCTGACACCGCTCAAGGCGGGGGCGGCATGAGGGCGCCCCGCGTCGCCGTCGTCGGCAGCGGCCCGAGCGCCTTCTATGCCGCCGAGGAACTGCTGAAGGCGGGCGTGCTGGTGGACATGATCGAGCGCCTGCCGACGCCGTTCGGCCTGGTGCGCAGCGGGGTCGCGCCCGACCATCCGAAGATCAAGGCCATCACCGCCGCGTTCGAGAAGATCCTCGCCGCGCCCGGCCTCGCCTTCTACGGCAATGTGGAGGTGGGCCGCGACCTCGACGTGCGCGAACTGGCGGCACTCTATGACGGCGTGGTGCTGGCCTGCGGCGCCAGCACCGACGCGCCGCTCGGCATCGAGGGCGAGGCGCTGCCGGGAAGCCTCGGGGCGGGCGCCTTCGTCGGCTGGTACAACGGGCATCCCGATCATCGCGACCTTGCCGTGCCGCTCGACGCCGAGCGGGCGGTGGTGGTGGGCAACGGCAATGTGGCGCTCGACGTGGCGCGCCTCCTGCTCAGCCCGCCGGAGCGCCTCGCCGCCACCGACATCGCCGCCGCGGCCGCCGCCGCGCTGGCGGCAAGCCGGGTGCGGGAGGTGCATCTTCTGGGGCGGCGCGGGCCGGTTCAGGCGAGCTTCACCCCCGCCGAGCTGCGCGAGTTGTGCCGCCTCGACGGGCTCGCCGTCCACGTGGCACCCGAGGATCTGGAGCTGGAGCCGGCCTGCCGGGCGGAGCTGGACCTGCCGCACGCGGACAATGCCCGCAAGACCATGAAGCTGCTGCACGAGATCGCCGCCGCGCCGCCCCCTCCGGCGGCCCGGCGCCTGCACCTGCA
>NZ_JBNFNU010000455.1:0-3156 GCF_057364445.1 Xanthobacter sp. BG11Y11_SDJG | reverse complement strand
CGCCATGCGCCGGACCTCTACGAGACCCGCGCCGCGCTCGCCGATGCCGACCTGCTGCTGTTCGCCAGCGCGCTGCGCCCCGATGCGCCGCCCGCCTTCGCACGCGGGCCGGTGATCGCGCTCGGCCATGCCCAGACCGTGTTCCCGCGCGAGCCGGACGTGTTCATCCCCGTGGGCACGCCCGGCGTCGACCATGCGGGCCACGTCTTCCGCATGGACCAGGTGGTATGCCTGCCGCTCGCCGCCCTGCGGCCGGCGGAACTGCCGAGCCTCGGCGAGGCGGCCGGGGCGATCCTCGCGGCGCGGGAGGCGCGGCCATGAGCGGGCGCATCCGCATTTCCGGCGGGCGCATCTATGACCCCGCCAATGGCGTCGTCGACCGGGTGCGCGACCTCCTCATCGCCGACGGCCGCATGGTCGCCGACGCGCCGCCCTCCGCGCACGAGGCCCGCATCGATGCCGACGGCATGGTGGTGATGGCCGGCGGCATCGACCTCCACAGCCACATCGCCGGCGGCAAGGTGAACCTCGCCCGCCTGCTCATGAGCGAAGACCGCGCCGCCTTCCCCGAGCCGGAGGGCGCCTTCTGCGGCTGCGGCGGCGGACGCGCCGCGCCCACCACCCACGAGACCGGCTGCCGCTATTCCCAGATGGGCTACACCGCCGTGTTCGAGCCGGCGGTGGTGGGCGCCAATGCGCGCCACGCGCACCTGGAGATGGCCGACATCCCCAATATCGACACCGGCGGCTTCCTGGTGCTCGGCAATGACGACTTCCTGCTGCGCCTGATCGCCGAGGGCGAGGGCCAGCAGGCGGTGAACGACTATGTGGCATGGATGCTCAAGGCCACCCAGTGCTGCGCGGTGAAGATCGTCAATCCCGGCGGCATCTCGGCCTTCAAGTTCAACGCCCGCGCGCTCGATCTCGACGAGGCCGGCCCGTTCTACGGCCTCACCCCGCGCCGCATCCTCACGACCCTCCAGCGGGCGGTGACGGAATTGGGCGTGCCGCACCCGATCCACCTGCACGGCTGCAATCTCGGCGTGCCCGGCAACGTCGCCACCACGCTCGCCACCATCGGCGCCACGGAGGGTTTCCCGCTCCACCTCACCCACGTCCAGTTCCATGCCTACGGCACCGAGGGCGACCGGCGCTTCTCCTCCGGCGCGGTGGAGATCGCCGCTGCCGTGAACGCCAACCCGCACATCTCGGTGGACGTGGGGCAGATCATGTTCGGCCAGACCGTGACCGCCTCGGCCGACCTCATGTCGCAATACCGCAACCACCGCCTCGCCAGCCCGAACAAGTGGATCGGCATGGACATCGAGTGCGACGCGGCCTGCGGCGTGGTGCCGTTCCAGTATCGCGACCAGTCGTTCGTGAACGCGCTGCAATGGGCCATCGGGCTGGAGCTGTTCCTGCTCATCGAGGACCCGTGGCGGGTGTACCTGACCACCGACCATCCCAATGGCGGGCCGTTCACCTCCTATCCGCACCTCATCCGCCTGCTGATGGACAAGGACTTCCGCGACCATCATCTCGGCCGCATCCATCCCGCGGCGCGCGCCCACACCCGCCTTTCCGAGATCCGGCGCGAATACACGCTGGAGGAGATCGCCGTCGTCACCCGCGCCGCGCCCGCCCGCACGCTGGGCCTGACGGACCGCGGCCATCTCGGCCCCGGCGCGCGGGCGGACGTGGTGCTCTATGCCGATGCGGCGGACCGCGAGGCCATGTTTGCGGCGCCGCGCCTGGTGCTGAAGGACGGCGTGGAGGTGGTGCGCGACGGCGCCGTCACCGCGCTCGCGCGCGGGCGGACCTATGCGGTCCACGCGCCCTATGACGGCGCCATGGACAAGCGCCTCGACCAGTGGTTCGACGCCGCCATCGGCCTGAAGGCGAAGCATTTCCGCATCGCCGGCGGCGAGATCCGCAACGGCGAGGGGCCGGAGCTGGTGGAGCTTCAGCCATGAGCGGCGCGCCCGACCTCGTCCTCAACGGCGTCTGCGTGCGCGACGGCTTCGCCGAGGCGTTCCCCATGGCGGCGACGCGGCTCCTCATCACCGCCGACACGGCGCGCTGGGCGCTCACCGCCGCGCGCAGCATGACCGGCTTTGCCACCTCCGTGATCGGCTGCGGCTGCGAGGCGGCGATCGAGCGCGAGCTGGCCCCCGCCGAGACGCCGGACGGGCGCCCGGGCGTCGCCGTGCTCGTCTTCGCCATGTCGCTGAAGGACTTGAAGAAGGTGGTGCCGCTCAGGGTGGGGCAGAGCGTGCTCACCTGCCCCACCACCGCCTGCTATGCGGGGATCGAAGGCGGGCCGTCCATCCCCATCGGCCGGGCGCTGCGCTATTTCGGCGACGGCCACCAGGTGTCGAAGCGCCTCGCCGGCAAGCGCATCTGGCGCATTCCGGTGATGGAGGGCGAGTTCGTCTGCGACGAGACGACCGGCGCGGTTCCGGCGGCGGTTGGCGGCGGCAATTTTCCTGATCCTCGCGCGGTCGCGCGCCGCCGCGCTCGCTGCCGCCGAGGCGGCGGTGGAGGCCATGGCGCAGGTTCCCGGCGCGGTGATGCCCTTTCCCGGCGGCGTGGTGCGCTCCGGCTCCAAGGTGGGCAGCAAGTATCCCGGCCTCATCGCCTCCACCAATGGCGCCTATTGCCCGACGCTGCGCGCGGTGACGCCGACCGCCTTGCCGCCGGAGGCGGAGAGCGTGCTGGAGATCGTCATCGACGGGCTGTCGGAAGCGGCGGTCGCTGCCAGCATGCGCGCCGGCATCGCCGCGGTGTGCGATCTCGGGGCCGAGGCCGGCATCCTCGCCGTCGATGCCGGCAATTACGGCGGCACGCTCGGCCCGTTCCACTTCCATCTGCACGCCATCATGGGGGGCGCCTCGTGAGCGGGATGCGCCTCGTTTTGAAGGCGCCGCTCGTGGCGCGCCTCGACTGCACCGGGCTCCTGCCGGCGGCGCTGGCGGGGCTGAGCGAGGCGGCGGCGGAGCGGCTCGTTCTGCCCTACGGCACAAAGCGGGCGGCGCTGGGCGACCTCTTCACGGTGACGCGCGGCGCCTCGGCGACGCTGGTGATCTCCGGCGATCCGCGGCTCGACTGCGTCGGCGCCGGCTTCGGATGGGCGAAAATCCGTGGTGGACGGCGCCA
>NZ_JBNFNU010000454.1:0-3165 GCF_057364445.1 Xanthobacter sp. BG11Y11_SDJG | reverse complement strand
TGAGCGGGGGCGGATGCGCCGCCGCCGGCGCCCGCGGCACGGCCCCTGCCCCGATCTGCGGCAAAGCCCTCCGTGGAGAAATACCGCCCGTTCTGCTCCAAGCGCTGCGCCGACGTGGACCTCAACCGCTGGCTCTCCGGCGCCTATGCCATCCCCGGCGCGCCCGAGGAGGATCAGGACGGGGAGAGCGGGCCGCCGGAGCGCTAGAGCGCGATCCGATCAAATTGAAATCCGTTTGATCGGCGCGTGCTCTAAAGCGGCAGGCTGGCCCCTCAGCGCCCGCCGAAGCCGGCGAAGCGGTAGTTCACGCTCATGCCCACCATGTCGAGCCTGAGGCTGTCGGGCGCAAGGTTCACCCCCGCCAGCGCCGGAACCGCGCCGGTGGTGAAGGGCTCCGAGCCGCCAAACTCGAAGTGCCGGTATTCGAGCGCCACCGACAGGTTGGACATCAGCGCGTATTCGATGCCGGCGCCGATGGTCCAGCCGGAATTGGCCGCGCCGTTCACGGCGACCCGCTTGTCGAACCAGGCGGTGTTGAAGCTGTCGTCCTGCCGGTTCCAGGCGAAGCCGCCGCGCAGATAGAGCAGGGAGCGGTCGAAGGCGTAGCCGAGGCGGGCGGTGGCGGTGCCGAGTGCGGTGACGCGGCTGCCGCAGTTGAAGCCGGAATGCCGGCCCGCCGGGGCGGTGGAGAAGCAGGTGTTGGTGCCGATCACGTCGGCCCAGGCGCCGCTCGCTTCCGCGCCCACCACCAGCGCGCCGACCTGATAGTCGCCGCCGATCTGCAATCCCGCCATGGCGCCGCCGAGGTCCGCCGCATCGCCCCGCACCGGGGGCGCGAAGGGCGAGGCATAGGTGGTGTGCCCCTTGCCGCCGCCGAGCGTGCCGCCGGCATAGAGGCCGGTCCAGTCGTGCGGCGCCGCCGGCGCCTTGGTCGGCATGGCGCCGGCCCGGCCCTCCAGGGGCGGCACGTCGCCAAAACGGTAGGAGGCCTGGAGGAAGCCGCCATAGCGCTCGGCGAAGAAGCTCATGGCCTGGGGCTTGGGATCGTCGAACTGGGCGTAGGCGTTGCTGGTGTGGAACGCCCAGTAGCGCGCGCCGATGCCCACGTCGAGCCGGTCGGTCACGGCATAGCTGAGGATGGCCTCCAGCTGCACGCCCGTGCCGCGTCCGCTCTCCGGCAGCGGGTTGATGTCGGGCCGGGACCAGTGATTGTCGAAGCCGGTCATGGTGGCGTAGGGCAGGTAGGCGGCGTCCAGTTCCAGGCGCATGCGGTCGGACAGCTGGAGCCGCGCATTGAGGCCGAGCGCCACGCCCTGCCACGTCTCGGTTTCGCTGAGGCCGATGCCGTGCCAATTGGACCGGTCCGCCGGATCGCTGCAGACCTCGTCCTTGGCGATCTGGCGGCAGCCATAGCCGTTCACGCGGGTATACATGCCGCGATAGCCGACGAAGGCGCCGAGGCTGCTCTGTCCCTGGCGCAGGAAATCGTAGCCGATGTCCAGCGCGCCGTAGGACAGGTGGCCGTCGGCGAGCTGCGTCAGGGTGTTGGAATAGCGCTCCTCCGCCGGGAAGTCCTCGTCGTTGAGGCTGCCGCCGGCGAGGGTGCCGAGGCCGGCATAGCCCTTCAGGAACAGCCCGTTGTGGTTCTGCAGCCGGAAGAAGGCCTCGGCCGCCTGGCCGGTGGTGTCGTCATAGATCAGGCGCGAGATCATCTGCTGCTGCGTGACCGGGATGTAGAGGTCCTTCTGCGAGCGGCCGGTGCTGGCGAAATAGCGCGCGCCGATCTCCGCGCTCCAGCCTACGGGCAAAGCGGGGGCGGCCGGCGTCGCCCCCGGACGGGGCTCGGCGAAGCGGTAGTTGACGCCCGCGCGCACCAGATCGAGCTGCTGGGCGACGCTCGCGCCGCCCGATGTGCCGCCGCCGGTGAAGGTGCGGTCCTGGCTGCCGAAGTCGATGTAGTTGTATTCGATGAAGGCCGAGACGTTGTCGGAGAGCGCATAAGCGAGCCCGCCGCCCAGGAGCCAGCCCCAGCGCACGCCGCTGTCGGAATAGACCGGCCCGCGGTTCGTGTCGTGCACGTTGCTCTCGCCGAAGGCCCAGGCGGCGCCGGCCTTGCCGTAGACCAGCGCGTCGCCGAAGCTGCGTCCGAGCTGGCCGGTGAGCGTGCCGATGCTCTTGACGGTGTCGCGGCAGGCGAAGCTGGTGCCGGCGTTCTTGCCGTAGGCGCACGGCGCGTAGCCGCCAAGCGTCGACGCGCCGGCGCTGGCCTCCAGGCCGGCGACCCAGGCGCCCATCTGCATGTTGAAGCCCCCTGCACGCCGCCGACGAGGCCCTGCGCCTCGCCCGCGCCGGGGAAGCTGCCGGCCGCGGAGGCGCGCGCCAGGACGCCGCTGGCGTCGTCCCATTCGTTCCAGCCGAAGGCGCCGCCGGCGAAGGCGCCGAGATAGAGGCCGCTCCAGTCGCGCCCCGGCGAGGCGGGCGCCGGGCCGGTGCCGGGCAGGGGCGCGCCGAACGGGCGGTAGTTGAGCCCGAGCTTCACGATCTGCGCCGAGGCGGAGGTCTCAGTCGCCAGCGTCTGCGTGCCCTTGGTCAGGGTCAGGTCGCTGTCGCCGAAGTCGAGATAGGCGTATTCCGCCTTGGCGGAGAATTGGGGGGTGAGCGCCAGCTCCACGCCGCCGCCCACCGTCCAGCCGGGGCGGGTCTGCGACGCGGTGTATTCGCCCCCGAGCTTGCTGGCCCGCACGGCATAGCTCTGGTGCGTCAGCGCCGCGCCGGCCTTGCCATAGAGCAGCACGTTGTCGAAGGCGTAGCCGACGCGGGCGGCGAGCGTGCCAAGGAAGTCGGTGTCGGTGGAGCAGGCCGGGTCCCACTTGGTCATGCAGCGCACGGTGGCGTTCTGGAATCCGGTGCCGATGTCGCCTTCCACGCCCAGCACGAGCGCGCCGGTCTGGTAATTGTAGCCCACCTGCGTGCCGATGAGCGCGCCCGAGCCCGGGATATGGAGCGTCGGCTGCTGGGTCGGCGCGGTGGCGAGCGGCGGGCTGGCGCCGAGCCAGTAATTCTCGACGATGCCGGCGCCCACATAGGTGCCGAGATAGAAAGCCGGTCCAGGTGCCGGCCGTGGCGGGCGCGCCTGCGCCTTGGGGGGCGAGGTCGGCCGCCGCG
>NZ_JBNFNU010000453.1:0-3168 GCF_057364445.1 Xanthobacter sp. BG11Y11_SDJG | reverse complement strand
GGCGCGCGCTGTGTCGCGCACCACAATCTTCTCACCTTGCCGAGCGGGGAGGGGCTCTCAAGCGTCGACCCTGCCGGAGGAACTGGAGGCGGCCGACGCGGCGCACGGCACGATCCAGGACTTCGAGGCCGCGCTGGCGCTGATGGACGAGTTCACCCACCACCGCGACCAGCTGTCCGACGGGCTACGGGCGCACCTGGAGAAGGCGTCCGCCATCACGCCCGAGGCCTATGACGAGGCGCGGCGCATCGGCAAGCGCGGGCGGCACGTGCTCGGCACCCTGTTCGGCGAGGTGGACGCGCTGCTCACCTTCTCCGCGCCCGGCACCGCGCCGGAGGGCTTCGCCTCCACCGGCTCGCCCATGTTCAACCGGCTGTGGACGCTGATGGGCTGTCCGACCATCAATATCGCCGGCCTCACCGGCGCCGACGGGCTGCCCATGGGCGTGCAGCTGGTGGGCCGTTTCGGGCGGGACCGGGCGGCCCTGAGCCTCGCCGCGCTGGTGGAAGGCGCCATCGCCGCGTGAAATAACGTATGCCAAGCCGTTGCCCCGTGCGATGCACGCTTGGCTAAAGATGAAAATCTCAAGTTACTTGGCCCGGCCGCGCTTTCGCGGCGCAGCGAGAAGTCATGCGCCGCAGCACATTTCAGGTCTTTTCAGGCCGGCGCGCTTTGCTAGGTTTCCCCGCGAGGTCGATCATGCGGGGAGCAGCCGGTGACGGTGACGCAGGTCTTGACGCTCCTGAAGCTCGGCGCCGCCATGGCCTTCATTGGCGCGGTGCTGCTGGGGATGACGTAGACGCGGCGCGGCCGGGCTCAGCGCGGGGCCCAGACAACAACAACACAAGGGAAGGTCGGATCGACCCCACACGGCGCCGGGGAGGGCAACCTCCCCGGCGTTCGTGCGCCAGGGAGGGCGATCCGGGGCCGTCGCTGGTGCGGGCCTATTCCTGCTGGCCCGTGCCTGCGGGCGCGCCGCGCCCTCAGGAGCGCAGCGGCGACCAGGCGGGGTCGGAGGCGTAGCTCGGCGTGGGCACCCGCTGCTCGTTGTAGCCGGTCACGTCCACCGTGTAGAGGTTCGGCCCCGCGGCGCCGCCGGGATCGCGGAAGAACATGATGACCCGGCCGTTGGGGGCGAAGGTCGGCCCCTCATTGTGATAGCCCTCGGTGAGCACGCGCTCGCCCGAGCCATCGGTCTTCATGACGCCGATGGCGAAGCGGCCCTCCGCCTGCCGGGTGAAGGCGATCCAGTCGCGCGCGGCGACCAGACGGGCGTCGAGTAGCGGGCATTGCCGAACGAGATGCGCCGCGCGCCGGAGCCGTCCGCATTCATCAGGTAGATCTGCGAGGAGCCGCCGCGATCGCTCTCGAAGCAGATCTGCCGCCCGTCCGGCGAATAGCAGGGCGCGGTGTCGATCGCCGGCGTGTCGGTGAGGCGGGTGGTGGCCTTCGACCGCAGGTCCATGACGAAGATGTTGGAATTGCTGCCCTGCTGCAGGCTCATGATGACCTTCTGCCCATCCGGCGCGAAGCGCGGGGCAAAGCTCATGCCCGGGAAGTTGCCCACCACCTCGCGCTGGCCGGTCTCGATGTTGAGCAGGAACACGCGCGGATCACCTTGTCCGTAGGACATGTAGGTGATCTCCTGGCTGGTGGGCGAGAAGCGCGGGGTCAGCACCAATTGGTCGCCGCGCGTGAGGTAGCTCACATTGGCGCCGTCCTGGTCCATGATGGCGAGACGCTTGATGCGCCGCTCCTTCGAGCCGCTCTCGTCGACGAACACGATGCGGGTGTCGAAATAGCCCTTCTCTCCGGTCAGCCGCTCATAGATGGCGTCGGCGATGATGTGGGCGATGCGGCGCCAGTTCTCCGGCTGCGCCACGAACTGCTGGGCCGCCAGCTGCTGGCCGGCGAACACATCCCACAGCCGGAAGATCACCTGGAAGCGCCCGTCCTGCTGGCGCGCGACGCGGCCGGTGACGAGGCCCTGCGCGTTGATGACGCGCCAGTCCTGGAAGCGCGGCGTGTCGGGATTGGAGATCTGCTCCACGAACGCCTTGGGATCGATCGGCGCGAACAGGCCGGAGCGCTTGAGGTCGGCGGCGATGACGCCGGAAATGGCGCGGCCCTGCTCCACCTCTCCCACGAAATCGGTGATGGCGATCGGGATCGGCTGGGGCACGCCGCCGGAGATGTCGAGCTTCAACGCGGCGTCGGCCGGCGAGGCCCTGAGCGTCGCGCCGGCGGCCAGAAGGCCACCGGCGCCGGCCACGAAGCTGCGGCGGGTCAGCGCGAATCTGGAACTCGTGGCGGGCGGCTTCACGTTGGTCGGACCTCTGAAGGGTTTCGGCGTCCATCCGCGCGGCGGGGCCGGCTTCGGGTGGGGGCGCGCAGAAAGGGGAACGCGGAACGGTCGGGACGGGTGTCCCTCAGACGAGAACCGCACCTGCCCCGGTTGGGATCCATCCGCGGCAGGGTCAGTGTCACGATGCGAGATGCGCAAGCGCTCGCGCCCGCCGGGCCGGGTGCCGGCCGGAGGGAACGGGCTTCCGCCGCCGAGCGGGCCGGGCGCATGTCAGGCTCCCTTCGGCGTGAATCTCAGCTCCATATCCTTCCACTGACGATAGTTTTCCTTGCGGAGCATGGTGTAGGGCTGGCAGCGCAGCAAGGCGCGCATGGCGCTGTCGGCGATCGGCCGCCAGAAGGCGGAGGGGCTGCCCCCGAGCACCTCGGGCTGCCCGGCAATGGAGCCATCCTCGCGGAACGACACGTTGATCAGCACGAACAGCGCGTCGTCCGGCACGCCGGGCGTGATCCAGCACTGCTGGAGGCGGGCGCGGAAGGCGTCGATCTCGCTCTGGCTTAGGGTCGCCTGCTCGCCGCGCGGGCGCCGAGCGAGGCGTGGTGGAGACCTGGCTGGCGCTCGCCGCTTGGCGCGTCGGCGTGCGCTTGTCCAGCAGCTGCTTGATCTCGTCGGCGTTGAAGTCGCGCTGCGAGGTGACGTCCTGGGGCTTGGGATCGTCCTTCGGCGGCGCGGGCTTCCTCGGCGGCAGCGGCACCGGCGCGAGCGAGGCCTGCTGAACCGGCTTCGGGTCCGGCTTGCCGCGTTGTTGAGCGCCTCGTCGGCGGTGGCGGCGTGGGCGCGCCTCGGCCGCCTTGGGCGGGTCG
>NZ_JBNFNU010000452.1:0-3181 GCF_057364445.1 Xanthobacter sp. BG11Y11_SDJG | reverse complement strand
AGGCGGCGGACGAGCTGGCGCGCTTCCCCTTCCCCGAGCTGACCGCCGCGCCCGACGGAACCATCCACGTGGCCGAGGGCCACGAGGCGAAGGTGCTGATCGCCTGGGGCGACCCGGTGCTGCCCGGCGCGCCCGCCTTCGACCCGAAGGCGCAGACCCCCGCCGCGCAGGCGCAGCAGTTCGGCTACAACAACGACTTCGTCGGCTTCATCCCGCTGCCCGCCGAAGCGGACGGCGCGCCCCGCGGCCTGCTGGTGGTGAACCACGAATACACCAATGAGGAACTGATGTTCCCCGGCATGGTCCCGCAGACGCCGAAGAACGGCTTCTCGCTGATGACGCGGGAACTGGTGGACATCGAGATGGCCGCCCATGGGGGCGCCGTGATCGAGATCCGCCGCACCCCCGAGGGCTGGCAGGTGGTGCCGGGCTCGAAATTTGCCCGCCGCATCACCGCCGAGACGCCCATGGTGCTCACCGGCCCCGCCGCGGGCGACGCGCGGCTGCGCACCGCCGCCGATCCGGACGGGCGCAACGTGAAGGGCATGCTCAACAACTGCGCCGGCGGCATCACCCCATGGGGCACCTGGCTGACCTGCGAGGAGAATTTCAACTACTACTTCTCCGGCACCCGCGACGGCCTCGCCGACCCGGAGGCGCTGAAGCGCTTCGGCCTGCCGGGCAACGCCTTCGCCTGGGGCCGCCACCACGACCGCTTCGACATGCAGAAGGAGCCAAACGAGGCCAACCGCTTCGGCTGGGTGGTGGAGATCGACCCGTTCGACCCCGCCTCCACCCCGAAGAAGCGCACCGCCATGGGCCGCTTCAAGCACGAGGGCGCCGCCGGCATCGTGAACGGGGACGGGCGCTATGTGATCTACCAGGGCGACGACCAGAAGATGGAGCACGTCTACCGCTTCGTCACCGACGCCAAGGTGGATCAGGGCAACCCGGCCGCAAACCGCGACATCCTCGATGCCGGCACGCTCGCCGTCGCGGTGTTTAACGCCGACGGCACCGGCGAATGGCGTCCGCTGGTCCAGGGCGAAGGCCCGCTCACGGCGGACAAGGGCTTCGCCAGCCAAGCGGACGTGGTGGTGCATGCGCGCCTCGCGGCCTCGCTGCTCGGAGCGACGAAGATGGACCGGCCGGAGGACGTGGAGGTGAACCCCGTCACCGGCAAGGTCTATGTGATGCTCACCGCCAACGACACCCGCACCGAGATCGAGGTGGACGGGCCCAACCCGCGGGCGAAGAACGTGTTCGGCCACATCGTCGAGATCACGCCGAAGGACGGCGACCATGCCGGCCGCGCCTTCGCCTGGGAGGTGCTGGTGCGCTGCGGCGACCCGCGCGTCGCCGCGGTGGGCGCCACCTTCTCGCCCGCCACCTCGGAGCACGGCTGGTTCGCCAACCCCGACAATTGCGCGGTGGACCACGAGGGGCGCCTGTGGGTGGCCACCGACGGCAATTCGCGCGGTTCCACCGGCCGCACTGACGGCGTGTGGGGCGTGGAGACGGAAGGGCCGGGGCGCGGCACCGCCAAGCGCTTCTTCTCGGTGCCCATCGGCGCGGAGATGTGCGGCCCCTATTTCACGGCCGACGACACCACCTTCTTCGTCGCCGTGCAGCATCCGGGCGAGAGCGAGGACGGGCGCGTCTCCACCTTCGACGATCCCTCCACCCGCTGGCCCGATTTCAAGGACGGCGTGCCGCCGCGCCCGGCGGTGGTGGCCATCACCCGGATCGGCGGCGGCCGGGTGGGCACCTGAGCGCCCGCGCCCCGCGCGCTCAGGGCAGGTAATAGGCCGCAGCGGCGATCAGGATGAGTTCGCCGACCACCACGCCGGCGAACACCGAGCGGCGCATGAGGTAGAAGCCCAGCACGCCGCCGGCGAGGGCGGCGAGCCGCAGCGCCAGTGGCACCGCCACGATCAGGCCGGTGGGCGCGAACACGAGCCGCGCCACCACGGCGGCGAGCAGCGCCGTCGCCACCGCCTTCACCCAGTGGAAGACCTCGCTGCCCTCCTCCACCTGGCGGCCGGCGACCAGCGCCAGCATGCGCCACACCTCGGTGGGCAGGAAGCCGACCAGGACGACGATCATCACCGCGGTCCAGACGTCCAGGTGCAGCTTCGTGCCCTGGGTCGCGGGCGCTGCGGCGTCCGCGGTGGCGGCGACGAAGGAAGCCGGCGCGCCCGCGAGCGCGGCGATGTCGGGCAGGAGCGAGAGGAAGCCGCTCACCGCCGCTTCTCCAGCCGGCGGCCGACGAGATATGCGAGCGTGCCGCCGCCGACCCCGGCAATCATGAGATCGAGCCCGCCCTCGAGCCCCATGGTCAGGGGCATCAGCACGAGGCCGGCGCCGAGCGCCAGCCAGTCGGTGGCGGCGCGCGCGTTGCGCACCATCAGCACCGTGAAGGACAAGGGCGTCAGCAGCAGCAGCCCGGCGGCGAGCGGCCCCGGCACGCTGCCGGCGAGCATGTAGCCGGCGATCGTCCCCGCGCCCGATATCACCACATAGGCATGGCCGAGGCCGAGCGTGTAGGGCACGCGGCCCTCGCCGGGAATCTTGGGCAGCAGCCGCAGGCCCTCCACCCACAGGGTCATGGCGACGAAATGGGCGCAGGCCGCCTCGGACACGAGGCTGCGGCGTGGGCCGCGCATGTAGGGCGCGAGGGAGACCACCATGGGCAGCAGGCGGATGGAGGACAGCGTCACCGCCAGCGCCACCGCCGGCAAGGCGGTGCCGGAGACGATGCCGCCCACCAGGATCACCTGCGCCGGCAGCGCCCAGATCAGCAGGGTCGAGACCAGGCCCGCCACCAGCGGAAAGCCGACGCCCTCCAGCAGCGCCCCGAAGCCGACGAAGCTGCCGACCAGCATCACCGTCGCCACCGAGCGCAGACCCTCGGTGAAACCGCGGCCGAACCAGCCCAGGGTCGAATGGTGGCGCTCCGGCGCCGGCGCGGGAGGCGGAGCGAGATTTCCGATCGGCAGGGTCACGCGGGCCGGGCTTTCACGAGGGGCTGAAGCAGGGTGCCGGCTGCGACGCGCCGCCACATGCGCGTGAGATATCATCCCCCCGCGCCGCCGCGAAGACGGGCCGGCGCAGAGCTGGCCGGCCGGCCATGCGCGCCGGCGGCAGCCCCGCTCGCCGAGCGCTTCTTCGACGTGGTGCG
>NZ_JBNFNU010000451.1:0-3203 GCF_057364445.1 Xanthobacter sp. BG11Y11_SDJG | reverse complement strand
CAGCCGCGGCGCAGCGCCTCGCCGCCCCAGGCCCCCGCCGGCGCGCCGGCCCAAGGTGCGCCGGCCGAAGAGCCCAAGTTCTCGGCCTCCCCCTGGCAGAAGATCTGTCAGGAAATTCCTGAGTCCAAGAAGCAGGTCTGCGTGCTCAGCCAGGTGCTCGGCGTCGAGAACCAGGCCATCGCCAAGGTCGATCTGATCGAGGTGAAGGACGAGGCCCGCCGCCGCCTGACCATCGCCGTGCCGCTCGGCATGCGTCTTCAGCCGGGCATGCGCATCACCCTCGACAAGGACCCGGTGGCGGTTCCGTTCGTGATCTGCCAGCCCATGCCGGGCGGCGGCGCCACCTGCATCGGCGAGGCCGAGATCAATGCCGACTTCATCGGCAAGATGAAGAAGGCCAATGCCATCTACCTGCAGATGATGAACGGCCAGGGCCGCACCCTCAGCCTGCCGATCTCCAACGCCGACTTCACCAAGGTCTATGACGGCCCGGGCGTCGACGCCAAGGTGGCGATGGAGCAGGAGCGCAAGCGCATGGAAGAGGCGGAAGCCGCCAAGAAGGCCCAGGACGAGCAGGGCAAGGCCGCGCTGCTGAAGAAGGGCCAGGAGCTGGAGCGCGCCAAGGCCCAGGGCACGGCGCCGAAGTGATGACGGCGGCCGGCGGCGCAGCGTAGCGCGGCCGGCTGTCCTTCCGCAGCGCCTGAAGGCGCTCGGAAAAGAGGAGCCGCAGGGGCTCCAAATAGGGGCTCCAAATGACTAAGGCCGGGCCGCGATGCGCGCCCGGCCTTTGTCATTTCAGCGACGGTCGCGGCCCGATCGCGCCGCGGGACGAGGGCAAACGCCTCAGTTCAGCAAATCGGAGCGCACCCGCCAGCCGCCCTCGCCATCCTGCGAGAGCGCCTCGACGACCTTGGGGTGGCGCACCGGCTCGTCCGAGAGATCGCGCTCCAGGTTCTGCTCGGACACATAGGCCACATACTCGCTGTCCGCGTTCTCGGCGAACAGGTGATAGAAGGGCTGGTCCTTGTCGGGACGGATCTCCTCGGGAATTGCGAGCCACCATTCCTCGGTGTTGTCGAAGATCGGATCCACGTCGAACACCACGCCCCGGAACGGGAAGTGTTTGTGGCGCACCACCTCGCCGATGCGGAACTTGGCGGTGCGGAAGCCGCTGGCGTCCGCATCCTGGACCTTGCCCGGGCGCTGCGCAGCCGCCGAAGCGGTGAGCGCGCCGGCCGGATCGGCCGCGCTTGCCTTCTCCCGCATGCCGGACTTCACAGAAGCGCCCATGGCCCCCCACTCCTTCTCGTTCGCCGCGATTGTGTCACAATCCGTAGGCCTTGCCCATTTGCGGATCCTTCGCCGCGACAATGCGCGCCAGATCGACGATCACCTTGGCCTGCTTCCAGGTGGCGTCGTCCTGCATCTTGCCGTCGATCATCACCGCGCCGGCGCCGTCCGGCATGGCCTCCAGAATGCGCAGCGCGAACGCCACCTCGCCGGGATCGGGCGAGAATACCCGCTTGGCGATGTCGATCTGGGTCGGGTGCAGCGTCCAGGCGCCGACGCAGCCCTGGAGGAAGGCGTTGCGGAACTGGCTCTCGCACGCGGCGAGGTCGGCGAAGTCGCCGAACGGCCCATAGAACGGCTTGATGCCATTGGCGGTGCAGGCGTCCACCATCTTGCCGACCGTGTAGTGCCACAGGTCCTGCTGGAAGCCGGCGCGGGGCTTGTCGCCGTCCGGATCCGCCAGCACCTGGTAGTCGGGATGCCCGCCGCCGACGCGGGTGGTCTTCATGGCGCGCGAGGCGGCAAGGTCCGCCGGTCCGAGGCTCATGCCGTGCATGCGGGGGGAGGCGGCGGCGATGGCCTCCACGTTCTTCACCCCTTCGGCGGTCTCCAGGATGGCGTGGATCAGGATCGGCTTGCCGATGGCGTGCTTGGCCTCAAGCTGCGCCAGGAGCTGGTCGAGATAGTGGATGTCCCACGGCCCGTCGACCTTGGGCAGCATGATGACGTCGAGCTTGGCACCCACGCTGGAGACGATCTGGACGATGTCGTCCAGCACCCACGGGCTGTTCAGGCAGTTGATGCGGGTCCACAGGCCGGTGGCGCCGAAATCCACCGCCTTCGCCATCTCGATGAAGCCGGCGCGGGCGGCCTCCTTGGCGTCCATGGGGATGGCGTCTTCCAGATTGCCCAGCACCACGTCCACCTGCGCGGCGATGTCCGGCACCTTGGCGCGCATCTTCTCCAGATGCGGCGGCACGAAGTGGATCATGCGCTCCAGCCGCACCGGGAGCTCGCGATAGGGCGCGGGCGCGCCGATGGCGAGCGGCTTGAAGAAATTGCGCGGCAGCTTCATGGACTTCCCCCCGATGGCCCGGCCGAGCCGGCGGCGACGGGAACCACTTCCCCCGCGCGCCGGGCCTTGATGTGCAATGCAGCATAGCCCGGCGCCGCGCGCAACTTCACCGCACGCACCCGGCGCTTGTACCTCGCGCGCGATCTTGAGCTGTGCCAGAGTGGCGCCGGCCGGGGCTGGGGCGACGGTCCGAGTCGCGACGCCCGGTTGCCGGCGCTGCACGCAGCGGCGCGGACAGGAGTTCGCAGATGAACGACCAAGCCTATGCGTTCCTCAGCCAGCCGGGCGTCGGCTTCTTCTCCATGATCCTGATCGGCGTCATCGCCGGGTGGGTGGCCGAGCGGATCACCGAGAGCAACCACGGCCTGCTCACCAACCTCATCGTCGGCGTGGCGGGCGCGTTCGTGGGCGGGGGGCTGGCCTCGCTGCTCAACATCGAGGTGTTCGGCTTCTTCCGCACCCTCATCGCCGCCATCGTCGGCGCCATCATCCTGCTGTGGGTCTGGCGCGCCCTGCGCGGACGCTGAAGGAGGCACCCATGGGCTTCTTCGTCTCGATCATCGTCGGCATCCTCGCCGGCTACATCGCCGAGAAGGTGATGAAATCCACCGGCGGGCTGTGGACGAACCTGTTCGTCGGCGTCGTCGGCGGCATGCTGGGCTGGTGGGTGGTGGGGCTGCTGGGCCTCACCTATATCCAGCGCGACGGCTTCGTGGACAGCGTGGGTGGTCTCCGCCTGCGGGGCGGCTGCTGCTTGCTCGCCATCTGGCGCGCGATCCGCGGCCGCAAGCCCGCCTGAGGCGGCGCGCGGCGCCGCGTTTTCCCGCAGGGGCAGGGG
>NZ_JBNFNU010000450.1:0-3204 GCF_057364445.1 Xanthobacter sp. BG11Y11_SDJG | reverse complement strand
CGCGGTTCTTTCGGCCTTGTGTCCGACCCCGGAGCCCCCCTCACCCCCGCCCCCCTCTCCCGCAAGGGGAGAGGGGAGACGCCAAACACGGGAGCCAACGCCATGCAGGTCTATACCCCCCCGCTGCGCGACATGCGCTTCGTGCTCCACGAACTGCACGGCAGCGAAGAGCTCTCCACCCTCAAGGGGCTGGAGGAGCTGTCGCCCGACCTCATCGATGCGGTTCTGGAGGAGGCGGGCAAGTTCGTCACCGAGGTGCTCGCGCCGCTTAACCAGTCCGGCGACCTCGAAGGCTGCACCTACGAGAATGGCGTGGTGCGCACGCCCAAGGGCTTCAAGGAGGCCTACACGGCCTTCCGCGAGGGCGGCTGGAATGGCATCGCCTGCGATCCCAAATATGGCGGCCAGGGCCTGCCGGCGAGCGTGAACAAGCTGGTGGAGGAGATGCTCTGCTCGGGCAACCTCGCCTTCGGCATCTGCCCCGGCCTGACCCACGGCGCCTATCAGGCGCTCAAGGCCTATGCCTCCGAGGAGCTGAAGGACCGCTTCCTGCCGAAGATGGTGGATGGCGTGTGGTCCGGCTCCATGTGCCTCACCGAGCCCCAGTGCGGCACCGACCTCGGCCTGGTGCGCACCAAGGCGGAGCCTCAGGCGGACGGCTCCTACAAGGTCACCGGCAACAAGATCTTCATCTCCGCCGGCGAGCAGGACCTGACCGAGAACATCGTCCACCTCGTGCTCGCCCGCCTGCCGGACGCGCCCAAGGGCATCAAGGGCATCTCCTTGTTCCTGGTGCCGAAATTCCTGCCGAAGGCGGACGGCTCGGTCGGCCCGCGCAACGGCGTGCTGTGCACCGGCATCGAGCACAAGATGGGCATCCACGGCTCGTCCACCTGCCAGATGTCGTTCGACGAGGCCACCGGCTGGCTGGTGGGCGAGCCCCACAAGGGCATGCGCGCCATGTTCGCCATGATGAATTCGGAGCGCCTCTCCGTCGGCACGCAGGGCCTCGGCCTCGGGGAAGCCGCCTACCAGTCGGCCGTGGCCTACGCCAAGGAGCGCCTGCAGGGGCGGGCGCTTTCCGGCGCCAAGCATCCCGACAAGCCGGCCGACCCCATCATCGTCCACCCCGACGTGCGCCGCACGCTGATGACCATGCGCGCCTACAACGAGGGCTGCCGGGCGCTCGCCGGCTGGGTCGCCCGCGCGCTCGATCTGATGGAGCGGGCGGAAGACCCGGAAGAACGCAAGCGCGCCGAGGACTTCACGGCGCTGATGACGCCCATCGTGAAGGCGCTGTTCACCGATCTCGGCTTCGAGGCTACCTCCATGGGCATGCAGGTCTATGGCGGCCACGGCTACATCCGCGACCACGGCATGGAGCAGTATGTGCGCGATGCCCGCATCGCCATGATCTACGAGGGCACCAACGGCGTGCAGGCGCTGGACCTCGTGGGCCGCAAGCTGCCGGCGCACATGGGCCGCTATCTACGCTCCTTCTTCCATCCGGTGCTGAACTACATGGATGCGAAGCTGGACGACGAGAATCTCGGCCCGATGATCGGCCCGCTGTCGAAGGCGTTCGGCGCGCTCCAGCTGGCCACCGCCCACATCGCCGAGAAGGGCCTGAAGGACCCGGAGGAGGCGGGCGCGGCCGCCACGCAGTATCTGCGGCTGTTCGGGCTGGTGGCGCTGGGCTACATGTGGGTGCGCATGGCGGATGTGGCCTATGAGAAGCGCGTCTCCAACCCGGACGATGCCGCCTTCTACGATGCCAAGATCGTCACCGCCCGCTTCTTCATCGAGAAGCTGCTGCCGGACGTGGCCGCCCTCTGGGGCTCCATCAAGGCCGGCAAGGGCGCCATGATGGCGCTGGACGAGGCGATGTTCTGAGGGCTGCGCTTCCGACCACCGGCGGCAGCGCCTTCATTTTGCGCCCCCTCTCCGCGTGCGGGAGAGGGTTTTAAAACCGTTTCGGCCCCAAGGGGCTTCTCACAAGGATCACCGATGGCCGATCTTGCCTCCCTCGTCGAAGCCATGCGCGAGCGCGCCGATGCCCTCTCGGAACTCGGCTATCGGGTGCGCTTCGACCTTTCCGACACCGGCGAGGCGATCCTGCTGGATGCCACCGGCGGAAGCGTCGAGGTGAGCGAGGGCGAGGGCGAGGCGGATGCGGTGCTCAAGCTGTCCACCGACACGCTGGACAAGCTTATCACCGGCCGCATCGGGCCGATGATGGCCTTCTCCACCGGCCGGCTGAAGGTGGAGGGCTCGCAGGGCGTCGCCCTGAAGCTCGCGGGGCTTCTGGACCAGGATTGAGACGGTCCTGCCGGCCGCCGGTCAATTGGTGGCCGGACTTTGCTTCCTCAGCGCCGCGCCCCGTGCGAGCGCCTGCTCGAACGCCTCCCAGAAGCCCGGCGTCGCCGCCACGCGCTCAGAGCCGGCGGGCGAGAGATGGTGTTCGTCCATGAAGTAGAAGTCGTTCCCAGCGCCGCCGCGGCAGACATTCGGGTCGCAGAACAGCGGACTGAGCAGGAACAGCGACATATTCTTCTCTTTGGCGGCGATCCGCGTCAGTGCGTCGTTCGACGCGGTCACAAACCTCATGCCGGCGGCGGCGGGGATGGTCTCACAGGATTCTCCCTTTTGAGCCGCCTTCTCCGTGCGGATCACGCACTGCACGGGCGCCTCGGGGAACTCCGGCGGCTGTCCGACCACCAAGACGGCCGCACCTGCGGCGTTGATCTCCTGCACCGTGTGCGCAATGCCGTAGGCGAAGGCCTTGCTGGTCGTCGCCGCGCTGCGTTCGTCGCCACCGGGCAGCGCGCTCGTGGTTAGCCAGAAATGGTTGCCGGATCGCGCCGTCCACATGGACCAGCGGCCCACGAGAATCACCACCTTGGGCTTCAGGCGCCGGATCTCGTCAATAGCGGCGGTGTTGAACTCGGTGCAGATCCGCGCCGGATATTGTGGGTGGATGGCATTCACGCCCAGAATGGGCGGACAGGCCGGCAGGGACAGGAGACGCACTTTTTCCCCGCGCCGGGTCAGCCCCTCGTTCAAGCTGCGGAACAACGCACCTGCGTGGGAATCGCCCCAAACCACAACGTCGGCATCGCCATCGGCGGCGGCCGGCCCGGAGCCGCACCCCGGCGCGCCGGCTCCCGCCGTGGTCCAGTTTCGCCGCACGCTGGCGCCAGGGGT
>NZ_JBNFNU010000449.1:0-3217 GCF_057364445.1 Xanthobacter sp. BG11Y11_SDJG | reverse complement strand
CGGCGCCCGGCGGCGGCGGCCCCGGGCCGGGGCGGGCGGTTGCGGGCAAAGACGGCGCGTAGCCGGCCCCTGCCCGGCATACGGGGGCGAGAATGATCATCAGGTCGCGCCCGCGCGGCTTCGCATGCTGCACCAGCGCGCGGCTCGCCACCTGGTCCAGATGATCGCGCATCAGCTCCATCACAAGGTCCGCGTTTCCCGCGACCAGAGCGTCGATCAGCGCCCGGTGCTCGCTGACCGCGCATTCCGACGAATGCGGCCGGCTGAACAGAGAGAGCGTCAGGCAGCAGCGGTAGGCGATCTCGCTCACATAGCGGATGAGGATCGGGCTCTGCGTCATCTCCGCCAGGAGGATGTGGAACTCCGTGGCAAGGCGGATGGAGACCGAATCCGGTCCGCCATGGGCCGCCTTCTCCGCCGCCACGTGGGCATTGAGGCGCGCCACCTGGTCTTTGGTGAGCCGCCCGGCGAGCTGGCGGACCACCAGGCGCTCCAGCTCGATGCGGATGTCGAAGGCGTCGCGCGCCTCGCGCCAGGAGGGGGTCGCCACCACCGCGATGCGGTTGCGGCGCAGTTCCACAAGCCCTTCGGCGGCCAGCTGCCCGAGCGCGTGGCGGGCATGGTGCGGCTCACGCCGAAGCGCTCGCCGAGCGCATCCTCGGGCAGCTTGGCGCCGGGCTCCAGCGCCTGCTCGATGATGGCGCGGCGCAGCGCCCGGCAGATCATCCCCACCCGTCGGACGGCGCCTCTGCCCCGTTGTCGCGCCCCATTCCGCCCACCTCGCCTGCACCAGCCGTCCGCGGCCGCCCGCTCCCCGCGCCCAAGCCATAACGCGGCGATGCCGGCTCATCAACGACAGCGTGGGGCGCGGTTTGATCGCATTATGAATGCATTTTCCGCCGCAGGGCGCATGCCACGCGGGCGGGATCCGTCGCGCCACACAAGCGGACGCCGGGGGCGATGGTGAGCGGTCGCGGGCGACTACGAACAATCGTTTTTCACGATTGAATGTAGAAAAATAACTCGATTGTTCGATTTGTGCGTCGCAGCGATGGTGCGGCCAGCACGGAGCGAACCGCCATGGCCGATACCACACTCTCCCCGGATGCCCGCAACCGACCGCATTCGCCCCGCCTGGGCCGTTGGAGCGGCGCGACCATCGTTCCCGGGCTTTGCCTCGCCATGCTGATCGCCGGCGCCGCCTATCTGGCGCGCCTCCTGCCGGGGCTGGCGGCGCTGAGCCCGCTGGTGCTCGCCATCGTCCTCGGCATGGTCTGGCACAATGTGATCGGCACGCCCGCCGCCGCGCGGCCGGGCGCAAGGTTCTGCCTGCGCCGCATCCTGCGCTTCGCCATCGTGCTGCTGGGCCTCCAACTCACCTTTGCACAGGTGCGCCTGGTGGGTGCCGCGGGCTTCGCCATCATCGCCGCCACCCTGGTCGCCACCTTCGTCGCCACCCGCTGGATGGGCCGGCTCATGGGCGTCGAGGCCAAGCTCGCCGAGCTGATCGCCGCTGGCACCGCCATCTGTGGCGCCTCGGCGGTGATCGCCACCAACACCGTCACCCGCGCCAGCGACGAGGACGTGGCCTATGCGGTGGCCTGCGTCACCGTCTTCGGCTCGCTGTCCATGCTGCTGGCGCCGGTCCTGCTGCCGCTGACCGGCTTCGATGCCCACGCTTACGGCCTGTGGACCGGCGCTTCGATCCACGAGGTGGCGCAGGTGGTGGCCGCCGCCTTCCAGGGCGGGCAGCCGGCCGGCGAGTTCGGCACCGTGGCGAAGCTCACCCGCGTGATGCTGCTCGGACCGCTGGTGATCGGCCTCGGCCTCGCCGCTCTGCGCCAGGCGCGCCGGGACGGCGGCGCGGCCGGCACGGCCAGCGTCCCCCTTCCCTGGTTCGTGTTCGGCTTCATCGCCATGGTCCTGGTGAACAGCGCCGGCCTGGTGCCCGATGCGGCGCGGCCCGCCATCGCCTCCACCACCACCTTCCTGCTGGCGGTGGCGCTGGGTGCCATGGGCCTCGAAACCGATTTCAGGAAGTTGCGCATGAAGGGCCTGCGCCCGCTTGCGCTGGGAGCGGCGGCGTGGCTTTTCATCTCGGCCCTGAGCTTTATCCTCATCGCCACATGTTTCACGGGGTAATCCGAACCGGTGATGACGCTGGAGCAATTGCGGGTCTTCGCAACCGTTGCCGACCTGCTGCACATGACCCGTGCCGCCCAGCGCCTTCACATGACGCAGTCGGCCGTGTCCGCATCGGTGGCCGCGCTTGAGGCGACGTGCGGCGTGCCGCTGTTCCACCGGGTCGGCCGCCGGATCGAACTGACGGCGGCGGGCCGCGCCTTCTTGCCCGAGGCGCGCGCCATCCTCGACCGTGTGGCGGTGGCGGAGACCGTGCTCGCGGATGTCTCGGGGCTGCGGCGCGGCCGGCTCAGGCTGCATGCCAGCCAGACCATCGCCAATTACTGGCTCGGCCCCCTGCTCCACCGGTTCCATGCCCTTTACCCCGAGATCGCGCTCGAGGTGGTGATCGGCAACAGCACGCAGGTCACCGCCGCCGTCACCGAGGGCGAGGCCGACCTCGGATTCGTGGAGGGCGCGGTGGATGCGCTGCTGCTCGCCAAGATCGCCGTGCCCGGCGACCGGCTGGTGATGGTGGTGGCGCGCGACCACCCGTTCGGTCACGGGCCGATCCGGGCACCGGACATACTCGACGTGCCGTTCGTGCTGCGCGAGGAGGGCTCCGGCACGCGCCAGGTGTTCGAGGAAGGGCTCGCCGCCCACGGCATCGACCCGGCGCTGCTGAAGGTGGCGCTGAAGCTGCCTTCGAACGAGGCGGTGATCAGTGCTGTGGCGGCCGGCGCGGGCGCCACCGTGATCTCCGAACTCGCCGCGGCCGCCGGCCTGGCCGCAGGCGCGCTGCGCCAGATTCCCCTCACCTTTCCGCAGCGCCGCTTCTACGTCCTGCGCCATGCGGACCGCTACCAGTCGAAGGCCGAGCAGGCGCTGCTGGCCCTGGTGCGCGGCGGCGCCAAGCCCGCCGTCTGAGGCGACGCTACCAGCGCAGGGCGCGGCCGCCGATCAGCGCGCCGAGCGCGCCCATCATCGCCACCACCAGCGAATACCAGACGGCGACGAAGAGCGGGGAATCGTCCGGGCAGTGCGCGGCATAGAAGAAGGTGCCGATGCCGCCTGCGGCGAGCCCCGCCACCAGGCC
>NZ_JBNFNU010000448.1:0-3236 GCF_057364445.1 Xanthobacter sp. BG11Y11_SDJG | reverse complement strand
CGTTTCGATTCATTGGGGGAGGCCGGGCGCCCGGCCCGGCACAGGAAAACCTACCAAAATCGGACTGGCCCGTGGTAGGCAGTTTCGATTGATCGGACGGCGCGGTGTTTTCTTTCTTTCGCACGCGCACTATAAGGAGCCGCGCAGCCGGCTCTTTGCCGTGCGACGCGTCTAAGACCAGACCCCGCGAGGCACAGATGTCTGTCCAGAACCAACGGCTCGTCGATTACTGCCGGTCGGGCCGCAAGAAGGTGAACGGCTGGTTTGCCCGCAACGATGCCGAGCTGTTCCTGCGCATCCTCGACCTGCAGCAGGAGCTCGGCGTGTCCGGCTCCGCGGTGGAGATCGGCGTCCATCACGGCAAGTCGTTCGTGCCCCTGTGCCTCGCCCTTCACGGGGGCGAAAAGGCGCTGTGCATCGACATCTTCGACGACCAGTCGCTGAACGTGGACAATTCCGGCCAGGGCAACCGCGCGGTGTTCGAGGCCAATCTCGCCAAGTTCGGCATCGACCCCGCGCGCACGATCATCCGCAAGGCCTCATCGCTCGACGTGACGCCCCAGGAGATCACCGAGGCGGTCGGCCCGGTGCGCTTCTTCAGCGTCGACGGCGGCCACTGGCACGACATCGTCATCAACGACCTGGACCTCGCGGCGGCGACGCTGGCGGAGGGCGGCGTGATCGCGCTCGACGACTTCCTGAAGCAGGCCTGGCCCGACGTGTCCTACGGCTTCTTCGACTGGCACCGCGAGAAGGGCCAGGATTTTGCGCCCATCGCCATGGGCACGTCCAAGCTCTACCTCGCCCGCAAGTCGTTCGCGCAGAAGTACCTCGACGGCCTGATGGCGAGCCCGGAGATCCGCGCGCGCATCTACAAGGTCTACCACTTCATGGGCGTGAAGGTGCCGGTGCTGATCGAGCCCTACCCCGCCTTCGTCATCGCCGCCAAGAACCGGCTCGCGGAGAACAACGGCGAACTGCTCGACAAGCTGCTGGCGCTCAAGCGCCGCTACATGTCCTGAAGCGTTACGGCGCCGTCTTGGCGCGCCGGGGCGTGGCCGGCGCGCGGCGGGCGATCTCCAGGGCGCGCTGCGACAAGGCGGCGAGATCGTCCGGATCGTCCATGGCGGCCTCGGGCACGCGCCAGTAGCTCATCACCGTGCGCCGGCCGTTGCTGGCCACGTAGCTGAAGGGCGCGGAGCCGCGCGCCTGAAGTTCCCGGGCGAAGTCCGCGTCGGCCTTCAGATAGAGCGCATCGCCCGCCTCCAGGGCGAACATCGCTCCCTGCCGATAGATGCCATGGCCGCCGAACAGGCGCCGCACCTCCACCGCGCCGAAGGCGGAGAAGAGATCGGCGAGGAATGCACGGTCCATGGCGCGCCTCAGGAGCGGATGAGGGCCAGAAGCTGCGCCGCGGCATCCATCTCGGTGCGGCGGGCGGCACGGCGGGCGGCGGCGGCTTCGTCCTCGCCCCACTGCTCGCGATTGAAGTCCTCGTCCACATGGGCCGCGTCCCACGCCGCCGGCGCATCGAGCGCGCCTTCCGCGACAGCAAGCGCCAGCAGCGCCGAACCCATCAGCGTGGTCATGGAATGCACCGCCGACAGCGCCAGCGGCTCGCGCGGGACCTGCTGCTCGACCTTCGCCAGCGCCTCCTCCGGCTGGGCGACATGGCGGATGCCCTGGGCGAGGTAGAAGCGTGCGCCATGCTGGTCGCGCATCCAGTCCAGAACGCCGTCCCAATGGTGCGCCTGCCTCTCCACCAGGGTCTGCGGCGCCTCGGCGCGATAGAATACGAGGTCGCTGCCGGCATAGCGCACCACCTCGTCCCGCACCGCCGCGATCTCCGGCGCCACCCGGTCGAGGGCGACGTTCACGAGCCGCGTCAACGGCATGGAGAAGGGGTCGATCTCCGCCCCCTGCGCTGCCCATTCCGCCGCCATGGCCTCGGCGAGCGCGCGGGTCGGCACCGCCAGAAGCGCGCGCGCCGGGGTGCGCACGGGACGGCCATCGAGCAGGATGGTGAAGCCGCCCTCCCCCTCGCCGACGCCCACGTCCTTGTAGAAGCGCTTGGGCAGCGGGGTCTTCTGGGCGGCGCGGGCGCGCGCCACCGGGTCCGCACCCGCCTCCAGATCGGCCATGATGTCGCGCATGCTCGTTCCTCCCGGCACAGGCTCAGACGGCCAGCGCGCCGCGCTGCGCCATCAGGGCGAAGGCGGCGCCGGGCACCTGCTCGAAGCGGTCCACCAGCAGGTGCGCACCTGCCCGCGTCAGCTCCTCGACCGGATGATAGCCCCAGGAACCCCCAGCGCCGCAGCGCCGGCGCCCGCGCCATGGCGATGTCGAAGCTGGTGTCGCCCACTACCACCGTGTCCTGCGGCCGCGCGCCCACCTCCGCCATCGCCTGGAGCACCATGGCGGGATGCGGCTTCGAGGGCGCGTCGTCGGCGGTCTGGATGGTGGCGAACCAGCCCACCATGTCATGCGCCGCCAGCACCCGGTCGACCCCGCGCCGCGCCTTGCCGGTCGCCATGCCGAGGATCACGTCCGGCTCCTGGCGCAGGGCGTCGAGCACCTCCCGGGCGGACGGGAACATGGGTTCCGGCGGCTCGCTGTCGCGCAGCCGCGTGAAGGCCAGCTTGTAGGCGTCGGCCATGGCGGCGATGGGATAGGCCGGATCGCCGCCCGAGAGCACGGCGAACGCCTCCGGCAGCGACAGCCCCACCACCGCCAGGATGCGGCCTCGCGCGACGGCGCCGCGGCGCCCTGCGCGGCGTGGGCATCGCGCATGGCGGCGACGATCAGATGCTGGCTGTCCACCAGCGTGCCGTCGCAGTCGAACAGAACCAGCTTCATCCCCCCACCGCCTTCATTTCTGGCTCATCTTCTGGGTCGCCACATCATAGAGCCACGTCTCCCCGGAGGGATCGACGAACACCACCTGCCGGAAGCCGCGCTGCTGGCACTGGCGCGGGAACGGCCCCGAGACGATGAGCTCGGCCGCGGTCTTGGCCGGGAAGTTGAACTTGATGGTCAGCACCGCCGCATCGTCGCCCGACGTCGCCACGGTGAGATCGAGCCCGTTGTCGATGAATTTCTGCTGGGTCTGCTTGGCAAAGGCCTTGCGCGATTCGATGTCGGCCGGGGTCGGCGCGGGCGGCGCATGCAGTGTCGGCAAAGGCAGCTTCGCCTCCCCGACGCCGCCCTCGGCCGGTCCCCGGCGCGGCGAGCGAGAG
>NZ_JBNFNU010000447.1:0-3242 GCF_057364445.1 Xanthobacter sp. BG11Y11_SDJG | reverse complement strand
CCGCGCGCCGGGCTGCATGGGGAAGGTGACGATGGACACCTCCCACAGATCGATGCGCGAGATGGCGGCGCACGCGGCTGCGCGGATCGGCGCGCGCCTCCACCGCCTTGGAAGGCCGATGGAAAGGCCGTCGAGCGCACCTTCTTCGAGCAGCGCGGCGCATCGCGCGCCGCGCCACGCCGCCGAGAGCGCCCGCGCACATAGAGGCCGCGCGCGTCCTCGGCGAGCTCGCGCCACACGCCGATGGGCTCGGCGGGGTCGTGCTGGTAGAGCAGCCGCACGCCGCCGGCGCCGCGCCGGGAAAGGCTCTCGCGGAAGGCGCCGGGCAGCACCATGTCGCGGCCGAGATCGACCACGCCGAACAGGCAGGCATAGCCCTCGATGAGCGGTCCGTCCGCCATGCTCACGCCTCCCGCCCGCCGGGGGCGGAGGTCTTCTCGGGCGACTTTTTCTTTCGCCGCCCCTTCTCCAGGCGCTCCAGGTGCGACGAAGTCGCGGAACACGCCCTGCGACGCCGGCGGCGCCTTGGGGGCGGGAGGGCGCGCCCGTGAGCGCGCGGATGCGCGGCGCGGGCGCCTTCTGGAACGGGGCGCGCATGGGGGGGATCTCCGGTGGGTGGTGTCGGTTCGCGCGGCTGGGCCGGGCTATTGCGGGCTGCCGTGACGGGCGTTGAAGCGCGCCAGCTCGCGCACGAAATCGTCGAAGCGGCGGTGCGCCCGTGCCACCTCGGCGAAGGCGCGCCAGAAAGCGAGCGAGGCGCCGATCGCCCACAGCGCCAGCGCCACATGGGCCAGATCGCCGCGCTCGGCGACGGCGCGGATGAGGGCGTCCATGGGGGCTCCTGGAGCGGGGGACGGCAGCGGGAGCGGATGCTCCAGGCGAGCCGGGGCATGACGGTGGGTTTGGCGGGATGCGGCGCGCGTCGCTCCGCCCTCGCCCCTAGCGCCGCCCCTCTGCCCCATAGCCCACCGCCGCGCGCTTCTCGGCGTCGGTGAGGAAGTCGGCGGCGCCGATGCGTTTCCACAGTTCGGAGCGCTCGGCGGCGAGCGCCTCCACCTGGTCGAGGTCGGGCACGAGGCGCAGGTCCGCGCCGTAGGCCGGGGCGAGCCAGGCGGACAATTCGTCCGCCACGCGGCGCACCAGGGGCACCACGCTCTGGCGCCACAAAGCCCGGTTGGCCTCGGCATAATTGGCGTAGGTGTTGTCGCCGGGAATGCCCAGCAGCAGCGGCGGCACGCCGATGGCGAGCGCGATCTCGCGCGCCGCACCGTTGCGGGCGGCCTCGAAGTCCATGTCCTTGGGCGAGAGCGAGAGCGCGCGCCATTCGAGCCCGCCTTCCAGCAGCAGCGGGCGGCCGGCATTGGCGGCGCCCTGGAAGGAGGCTTCAAGCTCGCCCTTCAGGCGCTCGAACTGCTCCTCGGTGAGCGTGCCCGTGCCGCCATAGACCAGCGCCCCGGAGGGCCGGGCGGCATTGTCGATCAGCGCCTTGTTCCAGGCGCCGGCGGCGTTGTGGAGGTCGAGCGCCTGGGCGGCGGCCTCCAGCGGTGCGAAGCCGTAATGGTCGTCCACCGGGTTGAAAGCCGCGAGGTGCAGCACCGGCGGCACGTCGGCGCCGGCGACCAGCGTCTCCTGCGCGATCCGCACCGTGCGGCCGGCGAGGGTGTAGTCGAACGCCTCCGGCCAGCCGTCGGCGCCGGGCACCACGCGCACCCGGTCGGGCCGCAGCAGGTGCAGCTCGCGCACGCGGCCCTCCACCGCCACCGCCTCCACATAGGCATTGCCCGCCACCAGCAGATGGCTGCACAGCGCCTCCATGAAGGCGGCGCCGCCGAGCCGCGGATTGGGCCGCGCCACCAGCCCCAGCAACGGATGCGCGGTCAGTTCCTCGGCGCCCGACATGAGCACCAGCGGGACGCTCGCCGCCGCCTCGCCAATCAGCCGCACGGCGCGGTAGGCGATGGCGTTCTTTGCGAAGCCCTCGCGCGCCAGGCTGGCGTAATCGCGCGGGCTCCAGACCGGGCGGCCCGCGGAGAGCACCGCCACCAGAGCCGCGGTACGGCTGGCCTTGGCGTCGGGGCGTGGGGCGGGCGGGCGGATGGGCGCGGCAAATCGCGCCCTGAGCGGGGCGAGCAGGGCGTCGAGCATGGAGGGCTCCGCAGATGAAGGCTGGGTCGGCAGGCGGCGGCGCAGCCCGGCCGGTGCGCGGCTACGGGAGGCCGACACGGCGCGGCCACGAAATGGCGCGTTTCGCGCCCGATCCGGTCGCGAAGGGCGCACATTCGGCCGCTAGGAGACGCGCTCCGTCTTACGGACCGGCAACAAGGTTATGCGTATGCCGGCCGGCCCCGTCCTCGTCTCGCGCGGACGGGGCCGCCGTGGGGGCGGCCTTCGATCGGTGTCGCGGCGCAGGCGGCGCCCCTCAGGCGGGGCGGCGCGGATAATCGTGGCGCGGCGGCACGCGGTGATAGAGGATCGCCAGCGCCACCAGAGCAAGGCTCCCGGTCACGATCACGCCCGACAGCGCCATGGGATCGCCCGGCGACAGCACCATCAGGATCGGCACCGCGCCGGCCGGCGGATGCGAGACGCGGAACGCGAGCATGAGCGCGATGGCGAGCCCGACGCCGAGCGCGGCGGCCCACACGGCGCCGGGAAACAGCAGCGTCAGCACCAGGCCGACCATGGCCGCGAGCGCATAGCCGCCCACCACGTTGGCGGGCTGGGCGAGCGGCGTCGCGGGATGGGCGAACAGCAGCACGGCGCTGGCCCCGAACGGGGCGATCAGGAACGGCAGGTCGGTGAAGGCGGCAAGCCCCGCCACCAGCCCCATGCCCAGCATGCCGCCGGCCCCGGACTTCATTCCGATCAGGAATGACCCGCAGGACGGCTCATGACGCGTGAAGAATGCTTTCCAATGCGATCTCATGGCACCTGAACGGGCAGAGAGGATGATTGAAGAGCAAATGTCTGCACACGTCGTTGTCATGCAGCCTCATTGTAGGCATCACACTGCACGTATTCTGGATGCCAGGTCAAGGGCTCGGCGGTCCGCGTCAGCGCTGCCGTCGTTCCCCGACCCAGCGACGGCGCAGCCGGAGCGCCGAGCCGGGGTCCAGGGGAGACTCCCGCGCAGCGGGCAACACCCAACGGCGCTCCGCCTGCGGCGGAAGAGGCCGCCTGCGGCGCCTCCTTGCGCTGGGCCCCGGCTCTCCTTCCGCTGCGCTGACGCTCCGCTCCAGTCG
>NZ_JBNFNU010000446.1:0-3271 GCF_057364445.1 Xanthobacter sp. BG11Y11_SDJG | reverse complement strand
GGTCGGCTCAGGGGGCCGCGAACCGCAGCACCGGCGTGCGTCCGCGGCGAGCAGAAAGAGCTTGCGCCGCGCGGTGTCCACGCGCCAGCCGCGCACTTCGGCCAGCGCCGCCAGAAAGCGCTGCTCCTGCGCATTCACGCCCGGCGGGCAGGCCATGCGGGTGGTCCGCAGCGGGCCGATGGCGATGCGGCCGGCGGCGATGGTCGCCCGGCCGGCGATCAGGTTGCACCCCGCCGAGCCGCCGATGCGGCCGTCTGGAAAGATGTCCAGCCGGCTTTCCACGGTGTCCAGCACGCCGCCACCTTTGATGTCCTCGGCGCGCCAGAAGCCGGCGGGCGATGCGGGCTGCGCGTCCGCAGGGCGCGCAAGCGCGCATAGTCCCGGCAAGGCGATCAGCCCCGCGAGGACACGACGCCGAAGCGGGCATGCGCCGTCAGCCATTTGCGGGTTCGCCGATCGCTGGCCTCCCATGGCATCCTCCGCGACGGGCTCGGATGTCCGGCCCGGTCCACCTGTCTGGCCGAATGGCCGCCGGGCCGCCGCCTGAGCGCGCGTCCCGGAGGCGCGCGCTCAGTGGGCCGTGAGCACCGATATGGTGCTCAGTGAGCCATCAGCACCGGCACGGTCATGGAGCCGAGGATGTCCCGCGTCACGCCGCCGAGCACCAGTTCGCGCAGGCGCGAATGGCCGTAGCCGCCCATCACCGCGAGGTCCGCGCCGCGGTCCGAAATCTCGTTGAGGATGGCGGACGAGACCGATTCGCCCGAGCCCACCGGCAGGGTGCGCACGACCGCCTCGAGATTGTGCCGGGCGAGATGGCGCACCACCTCCGGCCCTTCCTCGTCCGCGGTTTCGGCATGCGCCTGCACCACGCGCAGCACCTCGACGCTCTTCGCCCGGTGCAGAAGCGGCAGCGCCTCGGCCAGCGCCCGCGCACAGGCGCGCCCGCCGTCCCACGCCACCACCACGCGATCCACCGCGAACGGGGCCTTCTGCACGTAGGGCACCATCAGCACGGCTCGGCCGGATTCCATGAGAACGGTCTCGGCGATCACCTCCTCCGGCCCCGGAAGGTCGGGATTGGGCTGCGCCACCACGGTGAGGTCATAGAGCCGCGCCATGTGGGCAAAGCTGCTCGCGGCGACGCCCAGGGACGCGGACAGTGCCCGCGCCTCGAAGGTCACGCCCGCCGCCGCGGCAACGTCCTTGAAGCGGGCGGTGGCCTTGTCGGCGGCCGCCTGGTTCTCGGTCAATTGCGCATCGATGAAGTCGGTCGGCAGCGCGCCCATATAGAAGGGGGGCACGTCGATCTCGTAGGCGACGGACAGGCCCGTAATGTGGGCGCCGAAATAGGCGGCGAGGCTCGCCGCGAACTCGCAGGCGCTGTCCCTCTCCACGCCCTGGGCCAGGTTGACCAGAATGTCCCGGATCATGCGTTTCATCCCCCTCCGCCGCGTCGGCGCCGCGACCATACCCTATTCGCGCCGAAAATCCGCGCGCTTGATGTAGCTCAACAAGGGCCGCAGATGAAGACGCGGCCGCCTTTGGGGGGGAAAGGCGACCGCGTCGGGTGTGCGATCAATTGGGGGGCATGACCGCGACAATACGATAACGGCCGGTCCTCGGTCTGGTTCCATCGTCTGCAGAAAAAAATCGTGCCCTGGAGGGGAGTTGCATGCTACCGCGATATACGCTTCTTGCCGCCCGGCGTGCGGGCCGCAGACCGAGTGTGCCATGACGCCCGACCTCAGCATTGTCGTGCCGCTCTATAATGAGGCCATGGGCCTCGCGGCCTTCCACGAGCGACTCCTTCGCTCGGCCGAGGCCGAGGCGGTCGCCCGCGGGCTCCGGATGGAGATCGTCTATGTGGACGACGGCAGCCGCGACGGCAGTGCGCGCATCGCCGCCGGCCTGCCCGGCGGGGCGCTCGATATCCAGGTGGTGGCGCTGTCGCGAAATTTCGGCAAGGAGGCGGCGCTCGCCGCCGGCCTCGACCATGCCCGGGCCGACGCCGTGATGTTCATGGATGGGGACGGCCAGCACCCGCCCGAAATGATCGCCACCTTCCTGCGCCTGTGGAAGGATGAGGGCTACGACGTGCCCTATGCGGTCAAGGCTGACCGGCTCGACGAGCCGCTCAGCCGGCGTCTTTTCGTCAAAACCTTCTATTGGCTTTTGAATTTCGGCGCCGCCACGGACATTCCCGAGGATGCCGCGGACTTCCGCCTGCTCTCGCCGCGCGCCACGGCGGCGCTGCGCCGGATGCCGGAGCGCAACCGGTTCTTCAAGGGCCTGTCGAGCTGGGTGGGCTACCGGCAGGTGGCGGTGCCCTACCGCCCCTCCGCCCGCTCCCACGGCAAGACCTCGTTCAGCCTCCTGCGGCTGCTCGGGCTCTCCATGGAGGGTCTGACCTCGTTCTCGCCCGCTCCGCTGCGCCTCGCCGGGCTGCTCGGCGCCGCGATCGCCGGCTTCGCCCTCATCTTCGGCCTGTCGATCGTGGTCGAGCGGCTCCTCTGGGGCATCCCGGTGCCGGGCTATCCCTCGGTGGTGGTGGGGCTGATGGTGATCGGCGGCACCCAGCTGCTGGTGATGGGCGTGATGGGCGAATACATGGCGCGCATCCTCTCGGAGATCAAAGGCCGACCCGTCTATTTCGTCGCCGACCATCTGCTGAGCCACGGCACCGGTGCGCATCGCCATGACGCGGAGGGCGGCACGGCCCACGACCCGAGCCACGCGCATGTCCATGCCCATCCGGCGGCGGTGCCGCCCACCGCGCCACTGGCGGGGGAGGACCGGTGAGGCGCATCGTGCTGTGCGCCGATGACTATGGTCTCGCCCCCGGCGTCAGCGCCGGCATCCGGGACCTGGTGGCGCGCGGCCGGCTCAACGCCACCTCGGTCATGAGCGTATTCGACGGCCTGGCAGAGGCGGCGCGCGCGCTCGACACCGCCTGCGGCGGCCGCGCCGTCAGCGTCGGGCTTCATGTGACGCTCACCGGAGGGTTCGCACCGCTGACCGCACCGGACTCGCGGTTCCGTCGGTTCCGGGACGGCTCGCCGAAATCCTCACCGGGCGGCTCGACCGCGCGGCGCTCGCCGCCGAGGTGGAGGCCCAGTTCGCCGCCTTCCATGCCGCCTTCGGTCGCCCGCCGGATCATGTGGACGGCCACCAGCACGTCCATGTTCTGCCGGGGGTGCGCGACGTGGTGATCGCCGCCACCGCCCGCCATGCGCCGGGCGCCTGGCTGCGCGACGTGCGACCGGCCGCC
>NZ_JBNFNU010000445.1:0-3272 GCF_057364445.1 Xanthobacter sp. BG11Y11_SDJG | reverse complement strand
CCTGGTGGAGCGCGGCTTCGTCACGCCCGGCGCCGAGCTGACCGACGCCAAGGGCCGGTTCCGCGCCGTGGTGCGGGCGGACGGCACCATCGCGCTCGCCGACGCCGTCGACCGCACGGTCGGCTCGATCCATCGCATGGGCGCGCTGGCCCAGGGGGCGGAGGCCTGCAACGGCTGGACCTTCTGGCATGTGGAGGAGGCCGGCCGTCTCCACCCCATCGACGTGCTGCGCGCCCGCCTGCGCTCGGAAATGGGCGTCGCCGCGGAATAGCGGCGCCTATTCCGCCGCCGGCTGTGCCGCGGCCGCTTCCGGCGCATCGGGCCGGCGCATCAGCAGCAGAAGCGGCAGCCCGGCGAGCACCACGCCGACACCGATCAGCGCGCCGGTGCCGGTATAGGCCAGGCTGGAATAGATCAGGCCCGCGCAGGCGCCGCTGAACAGGAGCGGCGTCAGCGGATAGAGCGGCACCTTGAAGGGCCGCACCCGGTCCGGCTCGCGCAGGCGGAACAGGAACAGCGACAGGCTCACCAGGAACAGGAAGCTCCAGAACACCGGGGCCGTGAAGTCGACCATGGCCTTGAATCCGTCGCGGGTCAGCGCGCCGAGCAGAACCAGCAGCAGCGCCACCGCGCCCTGGACCAGCAGCGCCGCCACGGGCGCGCGCGCCGTGATGGCGTCGCGGCTCAGGAAGGACAGAACCGGCACGTCGGAGCCGAGCGCGTGGAAGGCCCGCGCGCCGGTCAGGATGGTGCCGTTGAGCGTGCTCAACGCCATGATCGCCACCGCCACCGCCAAGAGCGCCTCGCCGGTGCCGCCCGCGAGCGCGCGCATGAGATCGGCCGCCGGCGCCTCGGAGGCGCGCAGGCCTTCGAGACCGAAGGCGTTGAGCAGCGCCAGATTGAACAGCCCGTAGACCAGCACCACCACCGCCGTGCCGATGAGGAGCGTGCGCTTCATGGTGCGCTGGACGTCGCGCATCTCGCCGGACAAATAGACCGCTTCGCTCCAGCCGCCATAGGTGAGGAGAACGAACACCATCGCCATGCCGAGCGCGGCCGAGGCATCGACGCTGGCGCTCGCCGGCACGCCCGGCTCCGCGCCCGGGCCGAGGAAGCCCACGCCGGCCACCAGCAGGATCATGACAACGGTGACGCCGGTGAGCGCGCGCTGGCTGAGGCTGGAGCGGCGCGTGCCCCAGACGTTCAGCGCGGTGAGCGCCGCCACCGCCAGTGCGGCGTGGATCGAGGGCCCCCACGGCCCGAGCGGCAGCAGCGCCTGCATGTAGTCGCCATAGACGAAGGCCACGGCGGCGATGGCGCCGGTCTGGATCACGCTGCCGCGGGCCCAGGCGAACAGCACGGCCAAACGCGGGCCGTAGGCGCGGGAGAGGAAATGATACTCGCCGCCGCGGTCGGGATGGGCGGCGGCAAGCTCCGCATAGCACAGGGCCCCGGCGAGGGTGATGAGCCCGCCCGCCACCCACACGGCGACGAAGGCGAGATCGCTCTCCACATTGGCGGCGACAAGGGGCGGCGTGCGGAAGATGCCGATGCCGAAGATGATGCCCACCATGACGGCGACGCCGTCCGTAACGGTGAGGCCGGATCCGGGACGACCGGTGCCCGAAGAGGACGGACGTTTCATGGGAGTTCTCCCGCGGTGCGGGGCCGCGGCGCGGTCCCGCTCTCGCGTGTGGTTTGAGAGAAGGGAGGCTGCGCTCTAGCTCCGGATCGCCTGCCAGCCGCCCTCCGACGGATCGATGCGGGTGCCGTTCACCGTGCCCCGGTAGGTGCGCGGACCGCCCTCGGCGGCGACGGTGAGCTCGATCTGGTCCCCCACCAGCTTCGCCTCGACCGGAACCGATCGGCCGTCGAGCGCGGCCGAACCCGTGACCTTCTGGAACGACTGGGTGAGGTTCACCGTCACCTTCCGGTCGCCGTCGGTGATCGCCCATCGCCCGCCCACCTGCGCCGGGACCACCCAGGCGAAGACCTCGCGGCCGTTGACGCGGGCGGTCTGGTCCGGTTGCCAGTCGCCGAGGGTGAAGGCATGGGACACGAGGCGGGTGCCGGGCTTCAGCTTGGCGAGCGTGGGGCGCAGCCGGGCATTGACCGATTCCAGCAGGTACATGGTGATGACGTCGGCGGACGTCAGGTCGGTCTGGAACAGGTTCTGCTCGCGGAACTCGACCTTGCCGGCGACGCCCGCCGCTTTCGCGTTCTCTTGCGCCTCGGCGATGCGGGCCGGGTTGATGTCGACGCCCAGGGCGCCGCGCGCGCCGCGCGCCTTGACCGCGGCGATGGCGATGCGCCCGTCGCCCGAGCCGAGGTCGATAACGAAGTCGTCCGCCCCCACGTCGCCCATCTCCAGCATGCGCTCGACCACCGCCTCGGGGGTCGGCACGTAGGGCACGTCGAGCTTGGGCTCGGCGCGCGCGGGCAGGGCCAGGAGAAGAACGGCCAAGGCGGTGCCGACGCCGGCGGCTAAGGAGCGGGGTCCGGCAGGCTGGATGCGTGCGAATTGGAGACGGCTCATGACACTCCTCACGGGGAAGGCCGGCACAGAGCGTGGTCGGCTGAAGGGAAGAATCGCTTTGTTATCCGCCTCGCCAAATGGAGACGGACGGGGCGACCTTCATGCCCATTCGTGACGAGACATTGGTCTTTGGAGATCAAATATCCGTAGGCGGAATATTGGGCAGTTTCTCCCAGCGTGGCGCCATAAAGTCTTGGAACGAGAATAAGTTCCCTTACGTCATACAAGGCACGAAACTGTTATCGCGAGGCTGGGTTGCGATTTGATCTGTAAGGGAAGAGATCATGCGCCGGCGCCTGGAACTTCGCCGGACGGCCGCCGGCCTGCTCCAGCGCACGCGCCGATCAGCTTGGTCCGCAAGCGGATCGGATAACGCGTTCTCTGCCGATGATTTAGAGCGCCCGTCCGTGCGCCAGCACCTTGCGCATCACCGAGGGCAGGGCCTCCCGGTCGAAGTCGCGCGGCCGCACGAAGCGCAGGCCGGCGGGCGCCGTCGCCGCGGCCGGCAGATCGGCGCGCCAGACCTCCAGCTCCAGCGCGAAATGGGTGAAGACGTGCCGCACCGTCCCCGGCAAAGCGCGCCACGGCGCGGCGAGCGGCACATGCCGCGCCGCCGCGTCACCGGCGCCTTTCGCCGTCCAGGGGTGGAGGGCACTTCCGTCATGCCGCCCAGCAGGCCCTTCGGCGGGCGTGAGCGCAGCAGCACCGCCCCGTCGGCCCGCACGGCAAGGAAGGC
>NZ_JBNFNU010000444.1:0-3275 GCF_057364445.1 Xanthobacter sp. BG11Y11_SDJG | reverse complement strand
CCTTCTGCGGCGCCGCGGGCGCCTCCTCCGGCAGGAGCGACGGCTCGCTCGCCTCCGGCCGCCTCGATCGCCTCCAGCGCATCCGGCCCGGCGCGCCGTAGCGGCCGGCGATGAAGCCGACGATCACGAGCTGCAGGAAGTGGTAGAGCATGATCGGCATGATGATCAGCGACAGCTGAGGATTGGCGCCGAACATCACGCTCGCCATGGGAAGTCCGGTGGCGAGCGACTTCTTCGAGGCGCAGAACACCACCGCCACCGTGTCCGCCTCCGGGAAACGCGCGATCCGGCAGACCGCCTGGACGACGAAGAACACCACCGCGAACAGCCAGACCGCCCCCGCCGCCATCTCGATGACGAGCGTCGGGCTCTGCCCGCTCCACACCCCGCCCGCGATGCTGTCGCAGAAGGCGCTGTAGACGATGGCGAGGATCACGGCGCGGTCGGCCACCTTCACCACCGCCTTGTGGCGGGCGATGAGCTTCGCGATCAGCGGCCGCACCAATTGGCCGAAGCCGAGCGGCAGCATGACCACGGTGACGAGCTTTACGATCACGTCGCCGAGCGCCATGTGGCCGCCGGTGGCGTGGAGGTAGGACGCCATCAGCAGCGGCGTCAGGAACACGCCGATCAGGCTCGATATGGAGGCGTTGAAGATCGCCACGGGCACGTTGCCGCGCGCCAACGAGGTCATCGCCACCGAGGACGAGACGGTGGAGGGCAGCGCGGCGAGGAAGAAGAAGCCGACCGCCACCTCGTGCGGAAACACCTTGCCGATCAGCGGCATGGCGGTCACCACCACGAGCGGGAACAGAACGAAGGTGGCGATCTGCACCACGAGGTGCAGCTTCCAGCGCGCCGCGCTCTCCACCAGCCGGCGGGTCTCCAGCGAGGCGCCGTAGAGGAAGAAGATGATGGCGATGCCGTAGGTGGCGGCCCGGTCGGCGCGCAGCGGGCCGCCGGTGACGCCGAGCTGGGGCCAGGCCAAGGCGAGGAGGACCGTGCCGACGAGCGCCGGCAGGAAGGGGTCGAGCTTCAGTCGTGACAACATGAGCCGCAGGGTTTGGCATGAGACACATGCCCCCTCGGTCCGCTTCCGCCCGGGCGCCGGAGCGCTCCTGAGGAGTGCCCCGATGCAGATCGTTGGCCCGGCGACGGCGACGGCTTCGGTGCCGGAGACGTCTTCGATGTCGGCAGGCGTCCACCGGTCTTGGGTGCGGCGGTGAGGCGCCAAGGTGACGGTATGGGGGGCCGGGGTCAAGCGTTGCGGAGCGGCGGGGACCGCGGCGGACGGCTCGCGCCGATCGCTGCCACCTCAGGGTTGCGCAGGGGGCCTCGCGCCCTGCGCGCGGCCGGACTTCGGGCGCCCGCTTATGCGGAGGCGGGAGGATCGCCCGCGACCGCCGGCGAATCGCCCAAAGCGGCGAGGTTGCGGAAGAAGTCGTCGGCGAGCTTCTTGGCGGTACCCGCGACCAGGCGCTGGCCGAGCTGGGCGAGCTTGCCGCCGATCTGCGCCTCGGCCGTGTAGTCGAGGCGCGTGCCGGTCTCGACTTCGACGAGCCGCACCACCGCGCCGCCTTTGGCGAAGCCGGCGACGCCGCCTTCGCCCTCGCCGCCGATGCGGTAGCCGTTCGGCGGATCGAGTTCGGACAGCACCACGGTGCCGCGGAACTTCGCCTTGACCGGCCCGATCTTCGCCACCACCAGCGCCTTCAGCTCGGTGGGGGAGACCTGCTCCAATTCCTCGCAGCCGGGGATGCAGCCCTTGAGCACCGCGGGATCGTTGAGCGCGGCCCACACCTTCTCGCGCGGCAGGGCGATGTCGTAGCTGCCGGACATTTCAAGCGCCATGATCATCCTCCCGTTCCGCCGCCGGGTCTCGGTGCCGCGGCGCACCTATATAGGGGATAAGCGCCGCCCGGGGGGCGAATTGTGCGTGGCGCCGCGGCAGGTTATGACTTCAGGAAAGCCTAGCCCAATCACAGGGCACGATGAAATCATAGGCGCACCAGAATCAGAGGGGTTAAGCGGCGGATGGAAGTCTTCGTCCAGCAGCTCATCAATGGATTGACCCTCGGGTCCATCTACGGCCTGATCGCCATTGGCTATACCATGGTGTTCGGCATCATCGGCATGGTGAATTTCTCGCACGGCGATGTGTTCATGGTGAGCGCCTTCACCGGTCTCATCTGCATCCTGCTGCTGACCACCGTGCTGGGCATGAGTTCGATCTTCCTCATCCTCGCCATCACGCTGGTGGTGGCGATGATCTTCACCGGGCTGGTGAGCTGGACCATCGAGCGCGTGGCCTACCGGCCGCTGCGCGGCTCGTTCCGGCTCGCGCCGATGATTTCCGCCATCGGCATGTCCATCTTCCTGTCGAACTTCGTGCAGGTGACGCAGGGCCCGCGCAACAAGCCGATCCCGCCCATGGTCACGGACGTGATCGTGCTGATGGAGCGCGATGGCTACCAGGTGACGCTGGCCTACAAGCAGGTGATCATCATGGCGGTGACCGCCGGCCTGCTCGTGGTGTTCTGGTGGCTGGTGCAGAAGACCCCGCTGGGGCGCGCCCAGCGCGCCTGCGAGCAGGACCGCAAGATGGCGGCGCTGCTCGGCGTGAACGTGGACCGCACCATCTCCCTCACCTTCGTCATCGGCGCGGCGCTCGCCGCCGTCGCGGGCGTGATGTACCTCATGTATTACGGCGTGGTGAACTTCGCCGACGGCTTCGTGCCGGGCGTGAAGGCCTTCACCGCCGCCGTGCTGGGCGGCATCGGCTCGCTCCCGGGGGCGGTGCTGGGCGGGCTGCTGATCGGCCTCATCGAGACCTTCTGGTCGGCCTATTTTTCTATTGAATACAAAGATGTGGCGGCTTTCTCCATCCTCGTCGTGGTGCTCATCTTCATGCCCCAGGGCCTGCTCGGGCGGCCGGAAGTGGAGAAGGTGTGATGGCGTCCGCTGATCCGGCCGGCGCCACCGATCCCGACGTGCTCAAGCGCTCCGACCTCGCCGCCGTGGCGCCGCCGGCGCGCCGGCCGGTGCGACGCGAAAAATCGGTGGTGGAGCGCGCCGTGACGGAGGCGGTGGCGAGCGGGCTCCTCACCTTCTTCGTGCTGCTGCCGCTGGTGGGGTTCCACGCCACCGAATCGGGCACCGGCTCCCTCGTCCTCGACTACCGCTTCGGTCTCGCGGCCGTGTTCGCGCTGGTGGTGACGGCGGGTCGCCTGGCGCTCAATCTCACCGTCTGGCGCGGCGACGGCCCGCGCCGGCCG
>NZ_JBNFNU010000443.1:0-3282 GCF_057364445.1 Xanthobacter sp. BG11Y11_SDJG | reverse complement strand
GCGCGCGGCGGCTGCCGGTCCGCTCTTCTGGCGCGAGGCGCAGGGGCGGCCGGAGGGACCCGCCGCCCCCGTAGAGGCGGCCCCCGAAGCCTGGGGCGACGTGATCCTTGCCCGCCGCGACGTGCCCACCAGCTACCACCTCTCGGTGGTGGTGGACGATGCGGCGCAGGACATCACCCACGTCATCCGCGGCGCGGACCTGTTCCAGGCGACGGCGGTGCACGTCCTGCTGCAGCGCCTGCTCGGCCTGCCGCAGCCGATCTACCACCACCACCGCCTGATCCGCGACGCGCCGGGGCGAAGCTCTCCAAGAGCACGGGCTCGGCCGGTCTTGCCCGGCTTCGCGCGGCGGGCGTGACGGCGCCGGAGGTGCGCCGCCGCCTCGGCCTTCAGCCGACGCCGAGTACGTAGAGCCAGAAGGTGATGGTCAGCACCGCGAGCACGGTCGAGAGCGACACCGCGCTCGACGCCGTGCCCACCTCCACGCCGTAGCGCTGGGCGAACAGATAGCCGTTGATGCCGCACGGCATGGCCGCGAACAGCACGGCGACGCCGGCCCAGACCGGCGGCATGGGCAGCAGGAAGGTGAGCATCAGCACCGCCAAGGGGTGCACCAGCAGCTTCAGCGCGCAGATCACCGAGGCCGGCGCCAGCCGGCCGCTGATGCCGTAGCGCTTCAGCGACAGGCCGAGGGAGATGAGCGCGCAGGGCGTCGCCGCCGCCGCCAGCATGTCCACCAGTTGCTTCGGCACCCCGGACACCTGGAAATCCACCAGCCGCGACAGGCCGCCGAGATAGATGCCGAGCAGCACCGGGTTCAGCGCCAGCGCCTTGGCGAGGCGAACCACCGTCGCGCGGGAAAAGCCCGCCTGGCCCTCCAGCATCACCGTGGCGGCCACCATCATCACCGGCAGATGGATGGCGATGAGCAGGAACAGCGGCACCGCCCCCGCCTCGCCATAGGCCTTGAGGATCAGCGGCACGCCCACGAACACGGTGTTGGCCTGGCCGGCGGTGAAGCCGTGGATCACTGCCTCCACATGGCCCCGCTTCAGCACCAGGCGGGCATAGGCCATGGCGAGGCCGAACACCAGGAACGCGCCGGTGAAATAGGCGATCCAGTAGCCCCAGGGCTGGGCATCCGGCAGCCGGGCCTCGCTCAGCGTCTTGAAGATCAGCACCGGCACCGCGAGGCCGAACACGAACTCGGCGAGCCCCGGTCCCGACGCCTTGTCGGAAATCCAGCCCGACCTTCCGCCGCGGCGAACCCCACCCCCACCATGCCGAACACCGGCAGGACGATAACGGCGATGCGGCGAGGGTGTCCAGCATGTCCGGCTCAGGCGGCCCGGGAGGCCGGCGCGCGCACGGGCGCAAGCTCGGCCGCGCGCACGCCCACCGTCACCGCGAGGCGCATCCGCAGCCGTTCGGCCACCGCCGGCTCGGCGGAAAAGTCCAAGGTGGCCGAGAGGCCGCGGGCATCGGCGGCGCAGGTGACGGCGCTCGGCAGCACGTCGTGGATCACGAACGGCTCCAGAAGGCGCAGGAGCAGGTTGGGATCGGCCTCGGCCGCCACGGTCAGGCGGTGGAGGGGCAGAGGCTGGGACGCGCTGGGCGCCGAAGGGTGCGAAGACATTGGGCCGGTTCCGGGAGCGGGCCGCGGGCGCCTGAAGGAGAGCAGGGCCCGAAAGGGCCGTCGGCGCGCGCGTCGAAGCAGAAGGGATGCGGTTCAGGAGACCCGGCCGAGCGTATCGACCGGGCGAGAAATTCGCCGCTGCGCCGGAAGAAGGCCCGGCTTCCCTTGTCCGAAGTGGCACATGCGCGATCCTTAGTCCCGGCCTGCGCGAGCGTCAACCGCCGCGCGGCACGGCAGGGCACGGCCTCAATAGAACGAGACCGGGAACCAGCGCAGATAGAGGTCGGTATAGACCCCCTTCTCCCAGATGCGCTGGAGCGCATAGTCGATGGCGTGGCGCAGCCCGTCATTGCCGGCCTTGACCGCCACCGCGAAGCCGTCGCCGAAGAAGCGGCTTTCGGTGAAGGGGCCGCCCACGAAGGCGCAGCAGCCGCCCGAATCCGTGCCGTTGAGCCAGATGGCGAGGGTGATGCCGTCGGCGAAGACGAGGTCGACCTCGCCTTTGCGCAGGGCCTCCTGGGCGCCCTTGAGATCAGCATAGGTGCGGATCGCCGCCTCGTTGAAGAACGAGCGCAGATAGGCCTCGTGGGCGGTGCGCCCCACCACGCCGACCCGCTTGGCGGCCACGAGTTCGGGCGTCGCATCCGCCGGGCCGGCACCGCGCTGGCCCACGAACCGGGCAGGCGTGCCGAGATACCGTTCGGAGAAATCGAGGCCGGCCCGCGAGGCCGGAGTGGCGGCGACGCCGGCGATGGCCGCATCCGCCCGCCCCTGCTCCACCGCCCCCACGATCTGGTCGAACGGCTCGGCGGCGATGGTGCAGGAGGCCCCGAGCTCATCGCAGATGGCCCGCGCCAGATCGACATTGAAGCCGGTGAGCGCGCCGCTTGCTCCGGTGAAATTGAACGGCGGGTAGTCGTCTGCCGTCACGAAACGCAGGGTCTTGGGCAGGCGCGCCGCGTCCGGGCGCTCCATCCGGCGCTCCACGTTCCAGAAGTTCGGCACCTTGACCGCGGCCGGCTTGCCGCCTGGCGCGGCCTGCTGCGCCGCCGCGCCGCCGGCCGACGTCCACACCAGCACCAGCGCCGCGACCACTGCCGCAACGCGTGTAGCCACAGGCCGCCGCACCCGATTTGGGGATGGATTGTCCATCGCCGCTCCTGTACCTTCAGATTGCAATGCGCCGGAGGGGGCGACGCATGGTGGGCGAGGCGCACGGCGCCGGCAAGGGCACAGGCGTGCGATGGGCCGGGGCCGCCTCGGGCGCTGCGCTGAGGACCTGGGTTTCGCGCCCCGCATCGCGCGCCATCGATTCCGGACTCGCATCGGCCCTTCCTATGCCGCCGGAGCTCCGCCCTTTCAAGGCGGCGGTCGCGCCCGCGCTTCTCGCCGCGGCAGCCCTGCGCGCCCGCAGTATCGGCGTCGGCGGAGACGAGGTCCTGGTGGCGGCCGGCGCGGTGACAGCGGGCGAGGCGGCAGGCCTGATCGCGGAACATCTCCGGCGTCGCCGTCGCCGACCTCGATGGGATGCCCATGCCCGCGGGGCCGCTCGCCAAGGCGGCCCTGCGCACCGGCGTCATCATGGAGCCCCTGCCCCGGCGGGCGGACCCGCTTCACCTGGGCGGCGGCGGGCCGGCAGGTGCGGC
>NZ_JBNFNU010000442.1:0-3288 GCF_057364445.1 Xanthobacter sp. BG11Y11_SDJG | reverse complement strand
AGAAACGCCGGGCGGGCGAAATCCTCGGCCGTCGGGGCGGCCTGGCCTTCGGCCGGCTCCATCGCCGGCGCGCCGCCGAGGATGGAGGCCGCCTTGATCGCAAGGCGGCGATGGTCCTCGGGCGCTGCCGGCGGGGAGGGCGTCTCGGCCAGCTGGAGGCGAGCAGCCCGCCGCCGCCGAGTATGACGGCACAGGCGGAGATGGCGAGGAGCCGCCACAAGGCCGGCAGGGTGACGCCTTCGGCCCGCGGCATGCGGGGACGGACGACCGCGCGCCGGCGGGCCGGCGCATGGGATGGCATCGCGTCTGAAAACGGTTCGGGGCGCGATGCGCCGCTGCGCGCGCTGGAGGCCCGACATGTATCCCCTCCTCGCCGGCTGTGCAGCCACAAGCTCACACAGAAGGCGGTTGATATTCGGTGAAGCCGCCCGACCTCACGTCATCCCTTTCCGCAAGTTGGTATCCGATCCGTCGCCAAGCTGACGGGTCGGATACGCGCGGATACTGTAAAGCAATTGCGGCCGTTATTGGCCCGATACAGATCCGCAGCCCACGGGTTACGTACGCCAGCCGATGGCTCCTCTGGGGAAGATGAGGGTCTGAGCGCAGGTGGCGCCGGAGGCGTCGCCGGATGATCGCGTGCAATGGCCCGGCCTTTGCTCCATCATGAAACCCTTCCATGGAGGGGGCTTTCCATGTTCGATCCCTTGACGCTCGTCGGCATCCATACCTGGTTCAGCCTCGTCGCCATCGCGGCGGGGATCGTCGTTCTGCTCGGCCTGATCCGGGGCGAGACGCGGCCGTCCGGCACCGGGGTCTTCCTCGCCACGGCCGTGCTGACCAGCGTCACCGGCTTCTTCTTTCCGTTCTCGGAGGTGAAGCCCTCCCACATCGTCGGCGGCATCGCGCTTCTCATCCTCGCGGTGGCGCTCTACGGGCTCTATGGCCGCGATCTCGGCGGGCGCTGGCGCGCCATCTATGTGGGCAGCGCGGTGGCCAGCCTCTATCTGCTGGTGTTCGTGGGGGTGGCGCAGGCCTTCGCCAAGATCGGCGCGCTCCAGGCGCTGGCGCCGACCCAGTCGGAGCCGCCGTTCGCCATCGCCCAGGGCATCGTCCTGGTGCTGTTCGTGGTGCTGGGCTGGCGCGCGGTGACGCGCGGTGGCGGCGGCGGCGGTCCGCTCGCGGCCTGAGCCGTCAGCGGCCGGGCACGCGCCACCAGGTCTCTGGCAGGGTGCCATAGAGCGAGGGCTGGGCCGGGCGGGCGATGCGGGTCCAGCGCGCCAGCCATTGGCCCGGCGTGTGGAACAGCGGGATGGCATAGGCGCCCGACAAAAGCGCCCGGTCGAGCGCGCGCGCGGCGGCGATGAAGGCGTCCTCGTCCTTGGCATCGACCAGGGCGGCCACGGCGGCGTCCACCGCCGGGCTCTTCGCCCCCATGTAGTTGCGCGTCCCCGGCGTGTCGGCGCTCGCGGAGCCGAAATAGAAGGCCTGTTCGTTGCCGGGCGAGAGCGACTGGCTCCAGATCGCCGGCACCATGTCGAAGTCGTAGGCGTTGCGGCGGGCATCGAACTGCACCGCATCCACGAACCGCACCCGCGCGGTGATGCCGGCGCGCTCCAGCTGGCTCGCATAGGCCAAAGCGAGGCGTTCCTGGTCGCGCGTCGCCACCATGATCTCGAACGCCAGCGGCTCGCCGGTGCCGGTGCGGCGGACGAGGCCGTTGGCCAGGGTCCAGCCGGCCTCTTCGAGCAAGGCGAAGGCGCGGCGCCGCCGGGTCGCGGTCCGGCCGAGCCGTCGGACACGGGGGGCACGAGCGTGCCGAGCAGGGCCTCGGGAACGATGTCGGTGGCGAACGGGGCGAGGATCGCGGTTTCGCGCGCATCCGCAGCGCGCCCGAGGCTCGACAGCTCGCTGTCCTGAAAGAAGCTGCGCGTGCGGGCATAGAGCCCATGGTAGAAATTGCGGTCGAGCCACTCGAAATCGAACAGCTCGGTCAGCGCGCGGCGCACGCGCACGTCGGCGAACACCGGCCGGCGGGTGTTGAACACCAGAGCGGAATAGGGTTTCGGCGTTCCGGTGGGGATCACCTCGCGCACCACCTCGCCGGAACGGGCGGCGGGAAAGTCGTAGCCGGTCTCCCAGCGTCCGGGATCGGTCTCGAAGCGGGCATCGACGAGGCCCTTCTTGAACGCCTCGAACTCGCTGTTGGCATCGCGGAAGTAGAGAAAGCGCAAGGTGTCGAAATTGTAGAGGCCGCGATTGACCGGCAGGTCGCGGCCCCAATAGTCCGGCCGCAGGACCAAGGTGAGGCTGGCGCCGGCCTCGGCCGCCTCCACCTTGTAGGGGCCGGTGCCGAGCGGGGCGGTGAGGCTGGTCTCCGCGAATCGCTCCGGATCGACCGAAGCGCGGGAGAAGACCGGCATCAGCCCCATGATGAGCGGCAGTTCCGGGTCCGGCTCGGCGAAGGTGAAGCGCACCCGTCCGCCCGCGCGCGCCTCGGCCTTGGCGATCTTGGAATAATAGAGCCGGTGGTTAGGCCGTCCCTGGTCGCGCATCAGCGCGTGGGAGAACAGGATATCGTCAGCCGTCACCGGCGTGCCGTCGGCAAAGCGGGCGCGCGGATCGATCTCGAACTCGACGAAACTGCGCTTCGCGTCAGTGACCACCGCGCGGGCGATCAGCGGATAGAGCGTGAACGGCTCGTCGAACGAGCGCGCCATCAGGCTCTCCACCACGTAGCCGCGCACGAACGGCGCCGCCGAGCCCTTGACGATGAAGGGATTGAGGCTGTCGAACGTGCCGGTGATCGAGAGCGTCAGCCGGCCGCCCTTGGGCGCGTCGGGATTGGCATAGGCAAAGGCGGAAAAGTCCGCCGGCAGGTCGGGCGCGCCGCGCATGGCGAAGGCCGCGCAGCGGGCGCGCATCGTCGGCGGCGCAGGCCGACGGCGGGGCGCACTGCAGCGCCAAAGCGAGGCTGAAGCCTAGGGCGACGCGGTGCATCGCACATTTGAGCCATTCCATGCGTGCTCCCGCGGTTGGCGCCGATCGTTGGCTTTGGCCAACCTTTAGCCGTCCTTTCTTGGCCGCAATCCTGGGTAAGGTATGACCTTCTCCCCACGAGAGGGGAACCGAGTCGCGTTTGCCACCATCTTGCCTTAATTGGCCCTGAGACAGGCCGGGGGTCGCAGAGGGGTGCTGGCCCGGCGCCGAGCGCGAGCGATTTCCGGCGACAGCCACCACAGGAAAGGCCACAATGATTAACATCCCCATTCATCGGACGGCTCACGG
>NZ_JBNFNU010000441.1:0-3297 GCF_057364445.1 Xanthobacter sp. BG11Y11_SDJG | reverse complement strand
CGCGGCCATGGGCGAGCCGGGCGCGGGCGCAAGGCACGGCCCAGGTGGTGCCCTTGCCGAAGGCCGCGCCAAGGGCGCCGGAAGGCCCCTCGCGACTGACGCGCACCGATGCCGGGCGGCTCTCACGCCGCCGAAAGCGCCCGCTCCACCGCCTCCGGCTCGCGCTCGATCACCTTCAGCAGGACGCGCGTGCTGGGATCGGACCGCTTGCGCGCCTGCTCCCAATCGCGCACGGCGCCGGCCGAGAAGCCGAAGCGGGCGGCGAAGGCCGCCTGAGACAGCCCCAGCCGTTTGCGGATGCCCTTCACGTCGATATCGGCGGGCACGAAGGCGCGCGCGGGCATGGCCTCGCCCTTGGCAATGGCAAGCGCCTCGTTGGCGCTCTCGATGAGGTCGCTTCCGAACGTCGCCATGGTCAGTCTCCCTTCTTTCGTTCCGCCAGCCCGGCGACCTGCCGCGTCGCGCCCGCACGATAGGCGGACGCGATCTGCGGCAGCACCCTGGCCAGTTCGTTGCGCTCGGCCTTGGAAAGGTTCGCGCGCGGCCCCTTGTCCACCAGCGCCAGGAAGAAGACAGGCACATCGGACGCATGTGCCGGAAGCCCGATGATGCGTCCTAGCCGCAATTATTTCCCCCTCCCCCTATTTCTCTGCTTTCGCCGCCCGCACCGGCGACGCGCTGCTCGACGGCCTCGTCTTCGCCGCCCGCGGCGGCGCGGTGGACGGCGTCTGGCGCGCCGGCCGAAAGTGTGTGACCAACGGCATCCACCACGAGCGCGATGCGATCCGCGGCGCCTTTGCCCGCACCATGGAGAAACTGCTGGCGTGAGCGAGGCGGCCGACATCGAGGGCGCGGCGGACGGCGAGGGCGAGGGCAAGGCCGTCCCCACCCTCAACCGGCGCATCCGTGCCGACATCGAGGCCAAGATCCTGTCCGGCGAATGGGGGCCGGGCCACCGCATTCCCTACGAGCACGAACTGATGGCGCAATATGGCTGCGCCCGGATGACCGTGAACAAGGTGGTGTCGGAGCTGGCCGCCGCCGGCCTGATCGAGCGGCGCCGGCGCGCCGGCTCGTTTGTCGCCGCCCCGCGCATCCAGTCGGCGATCCTCCAGATCCCCGACATCGAGGCCGAGGTGACGGCGCGCGGCGAAGCCTACCGCTACGAGTTGCTGCGCCAGGAGCGGCGCGCCGCCGCACGGTCGGTGCCGGCGGAATGGACGCTCGCTCCGCGCGGCCGGGTGCTAGAGATTTCATGCCGCCACATGGCCGGCAGCCGCCCCTTCGCGCTGGAGCACCGGCTGATCAATCTTTCTGCCGTTCCTGAAGCCGCGGCGGTGGATTTCACCCGGCAGGCCCCCGGCTCCTGGCTGGTGGGCCACGTGCCGTGGACCGCCGCCGAGCACAAGATCGCCGCGGTGAACGCGGTGCCGGAGATGGCGAAGCTGCTCGACATCCCGGATGGCAGCGCCTGCCTGGAACTGGTGCGCCGCACCTGGCGCGGCGACGAGAACATCACCTTGGTGCGCCAGACCTTCCGGGGTGACCTGTTCGACCTCGTCGCCCATTTCACCCCCGCCCAGGCGCCCAACGGCGGGTGACGGAGGCACTTGCGCCGGGCTCGCGGGACTGAAACGGCGGGACCGTCCGGACCGTCCGCAAACCAAATTCCGGCCCGCCGTCCCGCCCCTGATTCGCGCCGCCGCGGGGGCATTCGCGCCGCCTTGACAGCGATTTTAATTCAATTGTATTAAATACCTGTCGCCGGCCCGGCACCTTGCGCGCCGGCGTCCCAAAAAGAATGATCGGGCGCCTGCCCGAAAACCCGAAAAACGCCATTATTTTTCAAACGCCCGAGGTCGAGGCATGTCCCTTCCGCGAGCCGCCGGCGGCGGCCGAGCCCCCATCCGTCCGGCAGGCTGTGCCGGCCATCGACACCGCTTCGCTGCGGCCGCTTTTGGAGCCCCGGTCGGTGGCCATCGTCGGCGCCTCCACGGTGCCGGGAAAAATCGGCGCGGTTCCGGTGGCGATGCTGCGGGAATACGCCTTTCCAGGGGATGTCTTCCCGGTCAATCCCAAGGCGGACGAGGTGTTCGGGTACAGGGCGGTGCCCGATATCGCCTCCATTCCCTCTGCCATCGATCTCGCCGTCATCGCCATCCCGGCGCCGGGCGTGCTGGCGGCGCTGGAAGCCTGCGCCGACAAGGGCGCGAAGGCGGCCGTGGTGTTCTCCTCCGGCTTCGCCGAGGTGAGCGAGGAGGGCCGCGCCGCGCAGCAGCAGCTGGCCGATTTCGCCCGCGCCCGCGGCCTCAGGATCATCGGCCCCAACGCCCTCGGCGTCGCCAATATCGACGCCGGCCTGGTCGCCAGCTTCTGCCCGTTTTTCAAGCCCCGCTTCGCCCCCGGCGGGGCGGTCGGCCTCGTCAGCCAGTCCGGCGCGTTCGGCGGCTACGTGGCCAATCTCGCCCAGGACCGGGGCCTGTCCTTCACCAAGTGGATCACCACCGGAAACGAGGCGGACGTCGAGGTCGCGGACGGCATCGCCTATCTCGCGCAGGACCCCTCGACCCGCGTGATCCTGGTCTACATGGAAGGCGCCCGCAACGGCGCCCGCCTGGTTCAGGCGCTGGAGATGGCCCGCGCCGCCGGCAAGCCGGTGGTGGTGCTGAAGGTCGGCCGCACCGCCGTCGGCGCGGAGGCCGCCGCCTCCCATACCGCCTCGCTCGCCGGGGCGGATGCGGTCTATGACGCCGTGATCGCCCAATGCGGCGCCTACCGCGCCTCTTCCATCGCCGAGTGGTTCGACCTCGGCTACGCCTTCGCCTTCGGCAAGGCGCCGAAGAACAACGCCATCGCCCTCGTCACCGTCTCCGGCGGCGTCGGCGTGATGATGGCCGACGAGGCGGAGACCGGCGGCCTCGACACCGTGCCCCTGAGCGCCGCCGCCCAGGAGCGCATCCGCGAGATCGTGCCCTTCGCCGGCGCCCGCAACCCGGTGGACGTGACCGGCCAGATGCTCGGCGACCTTGCCGGCTTCGAGCAGATGGTGGAGGTCGTGCTGGCGGAGCACCCCTTCGGCTCCATCGTCGGCTTCAATGCCGGCGCCGGCCACAAGGAGGAGAACGGCTTCCGCATCCAGAAGGTGTGGGAGACCGTGCGGGCGCGCCATCCCGACGCCTATATCGCCATCTCCGGCGCAACCCCACCGGCGGTGCAGCGCGCCTATGAGCGGCCGGCTGACCTGGTGGTTCACGGCACCCGACACGGCGCGGCACCGGCCGCCGCAGTCGGCCTGCG
>NZ_JBNFNU010000440.1:0-3298 GCF_057364445.1 Xanthobacter sp. BG11Y11_SDJG | reverse complement strand
CGGCGGCAGCCGGGGCCGCGGCGATGAGGCCGAGGTCGCCGGTGGAGGCCGCCACCGCGCCGATGGCCGCCTCGGCCCCCATGTGGGGCGTGAACGGCACCGTGAAGCCGAAATGGAAGCGCGCGCTGTCGCGCATCACCGGCTCGCCGCCGGAAATGTCGGCGTGCACCGCATAGGGCGCCTGGACATAGGTGAAGGTGGCGATGATGACGCGCCAGATGCTCTCCACCGTGTCGAGCGGCAGCAGCCCGCCGTGGCGCTCGACCAGGCGGCGCATCATGTCGGCCTCGCGCGCCGGGCGGAAGGCGGAGCCGCCCTCGGCACCGCCGGTGCGCTTGACCTTGACCAGGCGCTCGATGATCTCGCTGCGCTCCATGAGGAGGCGGTGCATCGCTTCGTCGATGCGGTCGATCTCGGCGCGCAGGTCCGACAGGCTTATGGTGGGTGGGGGCTGGTTCATGGGACGCTCGGGCGCGAAGCCTTAGCGGGAACGGCGCCCCGACGCAAGGATAGTTGCGCCGTCGGGCCAGGGGGAGGCTCACGCTCGGCGCCAGCGACCCGCGCTGCGGCCGGCGACGGCCCAGAAGGCGAGGCCGCCTGCGAGGCCTGCCACAGAGAGGTCGCCCACCATGCGGGCGGCCACCGCGGCCGCCTCTGCATCCTTCATCGCCGAGCCGCCGGCGAGGAATACCAGCGCCGCCCCGGTGACGGCGCCGCCCGCCGCCCCGGCCGCAAGGTGCGCGGAAAAGGCGGCGCAGGCCGAGAGCCTCCGACAGCGCCAGTCCAGGCAAGCCCGGCGGCAGTCCGATCACGAGGCCGATCCAGTAGGCCAGCCCGGCGATGATGATGCCGGAAAGATAGAAGCTGCCCAGCCCCTCCTTTGACCCCTTAAGCGGAAACAGGATGTCCCCGGCGAGCCCGACCAGCGGCAGCACGGTGACGAGCGCCGCCGTGCCGGCCACATAAGCGAGCGGCAGCAGGAGGAGGCGGCTCCAGCAGATTGTGCCCTGCCTTGCGGGCGGTACAGACTCAGGCGCGGACATCGCCGCCCGGGCCGGCCGGTCCGCCGGAGGGTGGCGTGGGGCCGGCGTCCCGCGGCGGGGGCAGGGAAGCGGACGGAGCCGTCCGGCCCGCCCGTTCGGCCGGCGAGCGCAGGATTGGCTTGTAGAAGCCGGCGGAGGAGCCGGCCACCAGCCAGTAGGCGAGCCCGCCCGCGAGCCCCGCCGCCACCACGTAGAACGGATCGCCGGTGACGGCGGCGGAGCCGTCGGAAGGGGCGAAGAGCTGGGCGCCGATCCAGGCCGAGATCACGCCGTTGGCGGCGTGGAACATCCAGGAGCGCACCGCGAACGCTTCCGAGAACAGGATGCCCACGGCCGCCACCAGCCACATGAGCGAGAGCAGCAGCACCAGCACCGTCACCGAGGTGACGATGGCGACCATGACCCCCAGCGCCTGCTCGCTTGGGTCGGCGGTCGCGAACATCGTGCCGATCCGCCATTCGCCGACGAGGATCACGCAGGCGCCCGCGATCACCGCGGCGAGATAGCCGATCGGCACCAGCAGGAAGCGCAGCAGCAGGCGGGCGAGGTCGTCCATGGCGTTCGCTCACTCCGGCGCGTGGCAGACGGCTTCCACATTATGGCCGTCGGGGTCGATGACGAAGGCGCCGTAATAATTGGGGTGGTAGCCGGGCCGCAGGCCCGGCGCGCCGTTGTCGCGCCCGCCAGCGGCGAGCGCCGCCGCGTAGAAGGCGTCCACCGCGGCGCGGTTCGGTGCCCGGAAGGCGACGTGCACCGGGCCGGACAGCACCGGCTTGGCGCCGATCCAGAAGTCGGGCTTTTCGGCGCCGAAGCCGACGAAGGCGTTTGCGCCGGTCTCCTGCGCGCTCACCTCCATGACGATGCCGTAGCCGAGCGGGGCGAGGGCGGCGAGATAGAAGGCGCGGGCGCGCTCCACGTCCTGCACCGAGAGTCCGAGATGGTCCAGCATGGCGGCCTCTCCTGCGCGATCGGGTGGAGCCTTGAGCGCGATCCGATCGAATTGACAATCTGATCGGTGAATCGCCCTCTCACTTAATGGAACGCGGTATCCGATCAGCCTCAAAGGCGCGCCGATCGGCGCGTGTTCTAGTCTTCCTGCGCCATCATGGCGCGCAGAGCGAGGCGCTCGCGGGCGGAGAGCTTCTCGCTCTCGCTCTTGAGCTGGCCGCAGGCGGCGAGGATGTCGCGCCCGCGCGGGGTCCTCACCGGGCTCGCATAGCCGGCGCGGAAGACGATGTCCGAGAAGCGCTCGATGGTCTCCCAGTCGGAGCACTCATATTGGGTGCCCGGCCAGGGGTTGAACGGGATGAGGTTGATCTTCGCCGGCACCCCTTCCAGGAGCTTCACCAGCGCCTTGGCGTCGGCGGGGCTGTCGTTCACGCCCTTCAGCATGACGTATTCAAACGTGATGCGCTTGGCGTTCGAGGCGGCCGGATAGGTGCGGCAGGCCTCCATCAACTCCTTAATGGGGTACTTCTTGTTGATCGGCACCAGCACGTCCCGCAGGTCGTCGCGCACCGCGTGCAGCGAGATGGCGAGCATGGGGCCGACCTCGGCGCCGAGCTTCTCGATCTCCGGCACCACGCCGGAGGTGGAAACGGTGATGCGACGCTTGCCGAGGCCGAGGCCGTCGCCGTCGGCGAGGATCTCGATCGCCTCCTTCACGCTGTCATAGGCATAAAGCGGCTCGCCCATGCCCATGAAGACGATGTTGGTGACGAGCCGGTCGCCCTCGGTGGGCAGGCCCGGTCCCACGGCGCGCTCGCGGCCGGGATAGTCGCCGAGCCGGTCGCGGGCCACCATCACCTGTGCCACGATCTCGGCGGCGGTGAGGTTCCGCACCAGGCGCTGGGTGCCGGTGTGGCAGAACGAGCAGTTCAGCGTGCAGCCCACCTGCGAGGAGACGCACAGCGTGCCGCGGTCGCGCTCGGGGATGTAGACTGCTTCGATGTCGTGCGGCTTTTCGCCCGGCAGGTCGGCGGGAAAGCGCAGCAGCCACTTGCGGGTGCCGTCCTGCGACACCTGCTCCATCACGATCTCGGGACGCGCCAGCGTGCAGGCATCCTCCAGCCGCGCGCGCAAATGCTTGGAGACGTTCGTCATCTCCGAGAAATCGGTGGCGCCGCGCAGATAGATCCAGTGCCAGAGCTGGTTGACACGCATGCGCCGCTCGCGCTCGGCGACGCCGATGGCGGCGAGCGCCGCGCCGAGCTTCTCCCCGGTCGAGCCCGACCAGGGAGGGGCAAGGCGGCGGC
>NZ_JBNFNU010000439.1:0-3317 GCF_057364445.1 Xanthobacter sp. BG11Y11_SDJG | reverse complement strand
GCTCGGGCCGGCCGCCGCGCGGCGCCGCGTGGGACGGCCCGCCGGCGATCAGCCGCTCCGCCTCCTGCGGCGGCAAGGGCCGGGCGAAGGCGTAGCCCTGGGCCAGTTCGCAGCCGCGCGAGCGCAGCCATTCCGCCTGCTCGCGCGTCTCAACCCCTTCGGCCACCGTGACCAGGCGCAAGGCGTGGCCGAGGCCGATCATGGAAGCGATGATCTTGCGGATCTGCGAGTCCTCGCCGATGCCGCGGGTGAAGCTGGCGTCGATCTTCAGCTTGTCGAACGGCAGCTGGTGCAGGTGCGTCAGGCTCGAATAGCCGGTGCCGAAGTCGTCCAGCGACACGCGCACGCCCTTGGCCTTGAGCGCCGCCACCGAGCGGCGCGCGGCGTCGAAGTCGATGAGCAGCGCCGTCTCGGTGATTTCCACCTCCAGGCGGCGCGGCGGGAAGTCGTATTCGTCGAGCAGGTCGAGGATCGACTGGGCGAAGCCCTCCTCCACCAGTTGCGGCGGCGAGCTGTTGATGGCGATGGTGAGATGCTCGGGCCAGTCCCGCGTATCGCGGCAGACCCGGCTCAGCATCTGCCGCAACAGCGCATCGTTGAGGCCGATATCCTCGATGATGGGCACGAACTCCGCCGGCCCAAGCAGCCCGCGCTTGGGATGCTGCCAGCGGGCCAGCGCCTCGAAGCCCACCGGATTGAGGCTGGAGAGGCTCACCAGCGGCTGGTAGTGGGCAACGATCTCGTCATTGACCAAGGCGGTGCGGATCTCGGCCTCCAGCTCCAGCCGCTGGCGGCGGCGGGCATCCAGCGCGCCGTCGAACAGGACGTAGCGGTTGCGCCCCGCGGCCTTGGCCTGGAACATGGCCGCTTCGGCATGCAGCAGCAGTTCGTTCTCGTCGGTCGCATCGCGCGGGAACTTGGCGATGCCGATGCTGACCGTGATGCCGGTGGCGCGGCCGCTCTCGTCCGGGAAGGGCTGGCGCGCCACCGTGACGATGCGTTCGGCGATGCGGAAGATGTCCTCGATGCCGGCGCCGTCGGTGAGCGGAAAGAGGATCGCGAACTCGTCCGAGCCGAGCCGCGCCAGCACGTCCTGGAGCCGCAGCGCCGCGCGCACCCGGTCGGAGAAGGCGCGCAGGATGCGGTCGCCGCCGGCATGACCGAGCAGGTCGTTGACCGAGATGAAGCGGTCGATGTCCACCACCAGGAGCGCGAGCCGGGTGTTGTGCATGCGCGCGAAGTCCAAATGGCGCGCCAGTTCCTCGCGGAACATCTGCCGGTTGGCCACCCCGGTCAGCGCGTCGTAGCGCGAGAGGTCGTCCACCGCCGCTTCCGCCTGCCGGCGCCGCGCCACTTCGCGCTTGAGGTCGCGGCTGCGCAGGATCAGCACCGCGGTGAGAACAAAGCTTCCCACCAGGCCGAGCCAGTAGAGTTCGTCGAGCTGATAGACCTCGTTCTTCCGCGTGAAGGCATACAACTGCTCGAAGGCGTCGAGGGCCGTCAGGGCCGCCATGGCGGCGATCGCAACCACGGCGATGAGCGCGTAAGCGAGGCTGCGCCGGACCCGTGGCTGACCAGCCGCATCGCCCAGAGGCTGCGGTTGTGGCGGCGGGTTCGCTTCCCTCGCGCGCCGGACGGGAGCCCCATTCTCCGATGCCAAATGCGCTCACTCGCTTGGACGCTCGATGGTAATGCAGGACATCCGTCGAGCGGAAGACCGCAGTACCTCATACCTGTGCGCGCCGGATCGCGTCCGGCGCGGCGGCCGGACGGCAGACGCCTCAGCCGCTGATGCGCTCGATTACCGCGCCGCAGCGCGAGAGCTTCTCTTCCAGCCGCTCGAAACCACGGTCCAGATGGTAGACCCGCTGCACCATGGTCTCGCCCTCGGCGGCAAGGCCGGCAATGACGAGCGACACGGAGGCGCGCAGATCGGTGGCCATCACCGGTGCGCCGGTGAGGCGCTCGCGGCCCTCGATGGTGGCGGTATCGCCGTCGAGATGGATCTGGGCGCCGAAGCGCGCCAGCTCCTGCACGTGCATGAAGCGGTTCTCGAAGATGGTCTCGGTGATGCGCGAGCGCCCGCGCGCCCGCGTCATCAGCGCCATCAGCTGGGCCTGGAGGTCGGTGGGGAAGCCCGGATAGGGGGCGGTCGACACCTCCACCGGCAGGATGCCGGCGCCGTTGCGGCGCACGCGGATGCCCTCGTTGGTGGTGTCGATCTCGGCGCCGGCCTGGCGCAGGATGTCGAGGGCATTGTCCAGCAGGTCGGCGCGGGCGCCGGACAGCATCACGTCGCCGCCCACCATGGCGGTGGCCATGGCGTAGGTGCCGGTCTCGATGCGGTCGGGGAGCACCGCGTGGCGCGCGCCCTTCAGGCGCGGCACGCCGAGGACGTGGATGGTGGCCGTGCCGGCGCCGGTGATGCGCGCGCCCATCTTCACCAGGCAGTCGGCCACGTCGACGATCTCGGGCTCGCGCGCGGCATTCTCGATGATGGTCTCGCCGTCGGCGAGGCTCGCCGCCATGAGCGCGGTATGGGTGGCACCCACCGAGACCTTGGGGAACACGATGCGTCCGCCCTTGAGGCCCTTGGGGGCCTTGGCGAGCACGTAACCGGCGTCGATCTCGATCTCCGCGCCGAGCGCGCGCAAGGCGTCGAGGTGGAAGTCCACGGGGCGCGTGCCGATGGCGCAGCCGCCGGGCAGCGACACCTTGGCGACGCCCATGCGGGCGATGAGCGGCGCGATCACCCAGAACGAGGCGCGCATGCGCGAGACGAGGTCGTAGGGCGCGGTGGTGTCGACGATGACGCGGGCATCGATCTCCAGCGTCTGGCCGGCATGGGGATCGTCCCCGTTGCGCTTGCCGTGGGTGGTGATGTCGACGCCATGATTGCCGAGAATGCGCTGGAGCAGCGCCACGTCCGCAAGACGCGGCACGTTTTCCAGCACCAGCGTCTCTTCCGACAGAAGCCCGGCGATCATCAGCGGCAAAGCGGCGTTCTTGGCACCGGAAATGGGGATGCTGCCGGTGAGCGCCTGTCCGCCGACGATGCGAATCTTGTCCATGCTGCTCCTGTCCTCCGGCACCCGCTGCACGCGCAGGCATGCGGGGCGGTCCCGTAATGCGCGAACGTTTAGATTTAGCCCGGCTCGCCCCTTGGAAAAACAATGACGCCCCCGGCTACCCGGTGCCGGCCCCCGCTCGTCGCCGGCGCGGGGATGACCGGCTCCGCCGCCGGCACCGCGGCCTTGCGGGGCGCGTGCCTGGGGCCTTGCGGCGCGCGAGATCGCGCGCAAGGCGGCGGCCAGCCG
>NZ_JBNFNU010000438.1:0-3333 GCF_057364445.1 Xanthobacter sp. BG11Y11_SDJG | reverse complement strand
GGACCGCCTTCGGCCCGCCGGTCCCTTCGGGGGCTTCGGGCGGCTCGCCGGCGCGTGCGGTCCGGCCGGCTTCTTCTTGTTCTTCATCCGCTCCTCCAGACGCTGGAGCACGGTGTAGAAGGACGGCACGAACAGCACCGCGAGGCAGGTGGAGGCGAGCATGCCCGACACCACCGCGATGCCGATGGACTTGCGCGAATTGGCGCCGGCGCCGGTGGCGAACACCAGCGGCAGCACGCCGAGGATGAAGGCGAAGGAGGTCATCAGGATCGGCCGGAACCTGAGGCGCGCCGCCTCCACCGCCGCGTCCGTGATCTCCATGCCCTCCGCCCGTTTCTCGCGGGCATATTCGACGATCAGGATCGCGTTCTTCGAGGCGAGCGCGATCAGCAGCACCAGGCCGATCTGGGTGTAGAGGTTGTTGGACACCCCGAGCCCGAGCAGCGCGCTCACCGTGCCGAGCAAAGCGAGCGGCACGGCGAGGATCACCGACATGGGCTGGATCCAGCTCTCGTACTGGCCGGCCAGCACGAAATAGACCAGCAGGATGGCGAGGGCGAAGACGAAGTAGATCTGATTGCCCACCGCCTTCTCCTGATAGGACATGGCGGTCCACTCGAAGCCGGTGCCCGGCGGCAAAGTGGAGGCGGCGATCTGCTCCATGAGGTCCATCGCCTGGCCGGAGGAGAAGCCGGGGGCGTTGGTGCCGTTGATGGTCGAGCTGGGATACAGGTTGTAGAGCGAGATCAGCGGCGGGCCCTGCACCACCTTCGCCGTCAGCAGCGTGCCGAGCGGGATCATGGTGCCATTGGGCGCGCGCACCTTCAGCGCCTCGAGGTCCGTCGGGGTCACCCGGAAGCCGGCGTCGGCCTGGATGTAGACCTGGAACACGTTGCCGAACTTGTTGATCTGGTTGACGTAGGTCGAGCCCATATAGGACGAGATGGTGGTGAACACCTGGCCCAGGGTCACGCCCAGGGTCTCGGCCTTGACGCGGTTGATCTCCACCTCCAGTTGCGGCGCGCGGCGCGGAACGAGCTGGAGACGTGCGAGAGCGCCGACTGGGCGTTGGCCTTGTCCACCAGCGAAGTGGTGATCTGGGCCAGCAGCTGGTAGTCGAAATTGCCGTTCTTGAGCTGCGGCTGCATGGTGAAGCCGGCGGCGTTGCCGATGCCCTGGATGGCCGGCGGCACCAATATGATCACCTGCGCCTGCTCGACGTCCGCCACCGCCTTGTTCATGTTCTGGTACATGGACAGGAGGTCCTGCCCCTTGGTGGCGTAGCGCACGTCCCACGGCGTCAGGGTGACGTAGATCACGCCCGCATTGGCGAGGGTGGACGAATTGTCCATGATCGAGATGCCCGACACCGCGAGCGCGGTCTTCACGCCCGGCACCTTGCGCACCCGCTCGGAGACGTCCGCCATCACCTCCTTGGTGCGGTTGAGATTGGACCCGTCGGGCAGCTGGACGGCGACCAGGAAGTAGCCCTGGTCTTCGATCGGCAGGAAGGAGGTGGGCACCTTGGTGAGGCCCCAGCCGGCGAGGCCCATGAGCGCCAGCGCGACGATGACCATCAGCTTCGAGCGGTGGACCATGCGTGAGATCAGGCCGGTATACCAGTGCTCGGCCTTGCCGTAGATCACGTTGAAGCCGCGATAGATGAAGTTGCGCTGCTCGGGCGGCACCGGCTTGCGGAGCCAGAGCGCGCACTGCGTCGGCTTCAGCGTCGCAGCGTTGATGGCCGAGATGAAGGCCGTCGCGGCGATCACCAGCGCGAACTGTTTGAACATCTGCCCCGATAGGCCCGGTATGAACGAGGCCGGCAGGAACACGCTCATCAGCACGAGGGTGATGCCGATCACCGGCCCGAACAGTTCGTCCATGGCCTTCTCGGCCGCCGGCTGCCCCGCCATGCCCTCTTCGATGTGGCGCGCCACGCCCTCGACGATGACGATGGCGTCGTCCACCACGATGCCGATGGCGAGGATGATGGCGAACAGGGTCGACAGGTTGATGGTGAAGCCCATGGCGTCCATGGCGGCGAACGCGCCGATGATGGTCACCGGCACCGTGGTGGCCGGCACCAGCGTCGCCCGCCAGTCCTGGAGGAACATGAGGATCACCACCAGCACCAGGAGCGCTGCCTCGAACAGGGTCTTCCAGACCTCGTCGATGGACGCCGACACGAACCAGGTGGTGTTGAACGGATTGGCGTAGTCGAGGCCCTCGGGGAAGGAGCCCTTCAACTCCTCCATCTTCTTGCCCACCAGTTCGGAAACCTCGAGCGCGTTGGCGGAGGGCAGCTGGAACACGCCGATGCCGGCCGCAGGCTTGTTGTCCTGCATGAAGTCCTTGGAGTAGCTCTGCGCGCCCAGTTCCACCCGGCCGATGTCGCGGATGCGCACGATGCGTCCGCCATTCTCGTTGTCGACCTTGACGATGATGTTCTCGTAGTCGACCACGTTGTCGAGCCGCCCCTTCACGTTCACCGTGTACTGGAACGAGGCGTTCGAGGGGGCCGGCGGGATGCCCAGCTGGCCGGGGGTGACCTCCTGGCTCTGCTTCTGGATCGCGTTCGAGACGTCGGACGGGGTGAGGCCCACCGCCTGCATCTTGTCCGGGTCCATCCAGATGCGCATGGCATAGGTGCCGGCGCCGAACACCGCGACGTTGGCGACGCCCGGCACGCGCTCCAGCTCGTTCTGGACGTTGATGATGGCGTAGTTGTTCAGGAACAGGCCGTCATAGCGCCCGTCCGGCGAGATCAGGGTCACGAACTCGAGGATCGAGGTGCCCTTCTGCAGGATCGTCACGCCCTGCGCCTGGACCGCCGTGGGCAGCGAGGCGAGGGCGATGTTGACGCGGTTCTGCACCAGCACCTGCGCCATGTTCGGATCGGTGCCGATGGCGAAGGTGACGATCAGCGTGTAGGTGCCGTCCGAGGCCGACCAGGACTGCATGTAGATCATGCCCTCGACGCCGTTCACCTGCTGCTCGATGGGCAGCGCGACGGTGTCGATGAGGGTCTTGGCGGAGGCGCCCGGATAGGAGGTGGAGACCGACACCGTGGGCGGCACGATGTTGGGATATTGCGACACCGGCAGGCGGATGAGGGAGACCAGCCCGATCAGCACGAAGACGAGGGCGAGCACGTTCGACAGAACCGGCCGCTCGATGAAAAAGCGCGAGATCATGGGCGCTCCTGAGGTTCGAGGGACGGATCAGTTCTTGGGTGCAGGCGCGGCGCCAGCGCTCGGAGCGGCGGGGCGCGGGCGTGGCAGGCGCGGGCGTGGCAGGTGCTGGCGTCGAAGGCGCGGGCGTCGTGGCATC
>NZ_JBNFNU010000437.1:0-3348 GCF_057364445.1 Xanthobacter sp. BG11Y11_SDJG | reverse complement strand
CGCCCCGTGGCGCCGAGCGTCAGGTCGCCCGCCGCCATGAAGGCGCGGGCGAGGGGACGCGACCTCGCCGTCGCGGCCCGCCGGTGCCAGCAGCGTGATGCCGTAGGGCACGCCGGAGGCGGCGACGGTCGTGGGCACGGCGGTGCCGCACAGGTCCATCAGGTTGACGAAGTTGGTGTAGGTGCCATTGCGCGAATTGAGCAGGATCGGCTCCGCCAGCACCTCGGCCACCGTGTAGGCGGTGGGGGCGGTGGGCAGCACCAGCGCGTCGACCGCGGCGAGCGTCGGCTCCACCGTCTTGCGCAGGGCCTTGAGGCGGTACATGGCCCGGAAGGCATCCGCCGCGCTCGCCGCGCCGCCGGGCGCGGTGATCGCGCGGGTGACAGGGTGAACGGCCTCGGGGTCGTTCGCGATCAGGTCGCCGGCGACGATCCAGCGCTCCGCCACCCAGGGGCCCTCATAGAGCAGGCGCGCCGTCTCGGCGAAGGGGGCGAAGTCGATCTCCACCAGCTTGGCGCCGATGGTCTTCCAGCGCGCCAGCGCCGCCTCGTAGGCGTCCGCCGCGTCCGGATCGCCGAAGAATTCCCGCTGGTCCGGCGAAAGCACGCCCAGCACGGGGGCGGCCGGCGCCGCCGCGAGGGGGGCGAGCGGCAAGGGCCGCGAATAGGCGTCGGCATCGTCGCCGGCCATCACCTGAAGCACGGCCATGGCGTCGTCCACCGTGAGGGCGAACACCGAGATGCAGTCGAGCGAGCGGCAGGCGGGCACGAGCCCGGTGTTCGGCACCAGCCCGAGCGAGGGCTTCACGCCGACGATGTTGTTGAGCATGGCCGGAACGCGGCCGGAGCCCGCCGTGTCGGTGCCGAGCGCCACCGGCACGATGCCGGACGACACCGCCACCGCCGAGCCGGAGGACGAGCCCCCGGGCACGAGGTCCGCCATGAAGGGGTTCTTCGGGATGCCATAGGGCGAGCGCACGCCCACGAGGCCGGTGGCGAACTGGTCCAGATTGGTCTTGCCGATGACGAGCGCGCCCGCCGCCTTCAGGCGCGCGACGGCGGTCGCGTCCCGTTCGGGCATATAGGCGAAGGCAGGGCACGCGGCGGTGGTGGGCAGGCCGGCGACGTCGATATTGTCCTTCACCGCGATGGGGATGCCGTAGAGCGGCAGGTCGGTGGCCCCGCGCGCGGCCAGCGCCTCGGCTTCGGCCTGAACCTCGGCCTGCGGCCGCAGGGTGATGAAGATGGCCGGATCGTCGCGCGCGGCGATGCGGCGATAGACCTCGGCCACGGTGTCGCCGAGCGTGCGGGCGCCGGAGCGGTGGGCTTCCAGGAGGTCGGAAAGGGTGTGCATGACGCTCTCTTCAGGTCGGTCCCGGCGGCCCTGTCACCGGGTCGTCACCGGGTCCCGCCACCGATCCCATAGCAGGAAGCGCGCCAGCCGCCCGCAGGCCCGACCAGGCCTCCCGCCGGCCCCGAAGGGGGCAACGCAAACACTTGCGGCGGAAGGCCTGGGGGAGGGCCGGCGGGGGATCGGCCCTGGGGTGAGGCGCAAGGCCTCATCGCGAAAAGGGATACCAGATTGACTAAATATTAGTCAACATAGGCCGCGTGCATGCAAATTTTGCGACCGTCACCGCGCCGGCTGCTGCGCCGGCTCATCGGAAAAGCGTGCGGCCGGGGCGGCATGGCGGGGCGAGACGGTGGGGCGGCGGCGGCTCGCCGCCGGGCGTCGGCACCGGCAAGCGGCGGGGGCGGTCTCGGTGGGTTCGGGGGTGCCGCGGCCGGAAAACAGTCCAGCTGCGGCGACCGCTGCAACCAGAACGATCGCGCCGGCAATGAGAGTAAAACGTCGGCTCATGGTGGGCTCCCGAAAGGTTTCACTTCGGGAACGCGCGGGGCGCCGATCGGTTTCATTTCCCCTTTGCGAGCGCCCGGCGCAGGCGCGTCCGGGCGGATCGTTCATCAAATGGAACGGGGACTTAAGAGCAGCTTGGCTTTTCAGCCCATCAGTCGCGGAAGACCACCGTCTTCGATCCGTTGAGGATCACCCGATCCTGGAGATGCCAGGCCAGCGCGCGCGCCAGCACGCGGCGTTCGATGTCGCGGCCCTTGCGGACCAGGTCGTCGGGCTGGTCCTGGTGCGAAATCCGTTCCACGTCCTGCTCGATGATCGGCCCCTCGTCCAGGTCGGACGTGACGTAGTGCGCGGTCGCGCCGATCAACTTCACGCCGCGCGCATGCGCCTGATGATACGGCTTGGCGCCTTTGAATCCCGGCAGAAACGAGTGGTGGATGTTGATGCAGCGGCCCGCCAGCTTCGCCGCAAGGCCGTCTGAGAGGACCTGCATGTAGCGGGCCAGCACGGCGAGTTCCGCCCGGGACGACTTGAACACGTCCCATATCTCCTGTTCCTGTTCCAGCTTGGTCGCCTTGGTGACCGGCAGGTGATGGAACGGGATGCTGTCGAAGTCGAGATGGGCATAGGTCTCGCGCGGGTGGTTCGAGACGATGCCCACGAGATCCATGGGAATCTCGCCGATGCGCCAGCGATAGAGCAGATCGGCGAGGCAGTGGTCGGACTTGGAGGCGAGCAGCAGCACCCGGCGCTTCTCGTCCTTGGGGCGGATGCTGAAGGTGGCCTTGAACGGTTCGGCGACCGCGGCGAACTCCGCCCGCAGGGTATCGAGGCCCGCCTCGCCCTCCACCACGTTGAACACCGTGCGCATGAAGAAGCGCCCGCTCTCGGTGTCGTCGAACTGCTGCGCCTCGAGGATGTTGCATCCGTGCTGGAACAGGAAGGTGGAGACGCCCGCGACGATGCCCGGCCGGTTCGGGCAGGCGAGGGTGAGGATGAACGGACGGTCGGGATGGCTCATGGCGTGCTCTCGGAAAATGGGCGCCGGCGCGCGGACGCGCGCGGGCCGAAAAAGGGGACGGCGAAAAGCTGCGCGGCGCGCCGCCGTCCAACCTCGGCCCGTGCCGGAGAGGGCGAAGCCGAATTCGGCGGCGCTCGCCGCGAGCCAGCGCAGGAAGGCCGGCGCGAACGAGCGCGGCACGGCGAACAGATAGGCCGGGCCATCCGCCGCCGTGCCCGCGACCTGCCAGAAGGTGAGGTTCACGTGCGAGACGGTGGTGGTGGCGGCGTCTCCCGCCTGGAAGACGGACGGGTCGAGGTCGATCATCAGGCCCTTGGCGAGCGCCGCCTGAACCTTCGGCCCGGAGATCTGAAACAGCAGGCTGGCATCGCCCTGGTCCGTCACCGCCGCAAGGCCTTGCGCCAGCGGGAGGAGGCGGCCGGGCAGGACGCCGCGTCGGCGAAGGCGAGCCAGCGGCCGGGGCCGGTGCC
>NZ_JBNFNU010000436.1:0-3358 GCF_057364445.1 Xanthobacter sp. BG11Y11_SDJG | reverse complement strand
CGCCACCGCGGCGGCGGCGTTGGCGAGATGGACGCAGGCTTCCAGCGGCTGGCCGGCGGAGAGCGCCACCGCGAGCGCCGCGAGCGCCGTGTCGCCGGCACCCGAGACATCGAACACCTCGCGCGCCTTGGCCGGCACATGCAGCACCCGGCCGCCGCGGCGCCAGAGCGTCATGCCCTTCTCGGCGCGCGTCACCAGCACGTCGCCGCCGAACTGGGCGGAGGCGGCTTCCGCCGCGCGGGCGGCCTCCGCATCCGGTGGTGTCGGGCAGGCCGGTGGCGGCGGCGAGCTCGCTGCGGTTGGGCGTGACGAGGCTGGCGCCGCGATAGGCCTCGAAGGTGCGCCGCTTCGGATCGACCACCACCGGCACGCCGGCCGCCTCGGCGGCGGCGATGGCGGCGGCGATCACATTGTCCGAGAGCACGCCCTTGGCATAGTCGGACAGCACCACGACGCGGGCGCCGCGCACCGCCTCGGCCACCGCGCCGATCAGCGCCTCCAGCATCTGCGGCCCCGGCGGGGCGATGGTCTCGGCATCGATCCGCACGATCTGCTGGCGCCCGCTCATGACGCGGGTCTTGGTGATGGTGGGGCGGCCGGGGTCGCGCACCAGGAGATCGAGCACGATGCCCGGATGGGCGCCCAGCGCCGCGGTGAGCAGGTCGGCCTCGCGGTCCCGGCCGACGAGCCCCACCAGCGTCACCCGCGCGCCGAGCGCGGCCGCATTGGCGGCGACGTTGGCCGCGCCGCCGGGGACGATGCGCTCGTCGCCATGCACGAGAACCGGCACCGGCGCCTCGGGCGAGATGCGCGAGACCGAGCCGGTGATGTAGCGGTCCACCATCACGTCGCCGATGACGGCGATGGGACCCGGCGCACCTTCAGGCACCATGGCGCAACCCTCCCTGTGCGGTGCGGCTCACGGCGTCGCCTCGTTGCGGCCGGACAGGTGGCCGGTGACGTAGGATGCGACGCCCTCCTCCAGCGAGGTGAAGGGCGCGGCGTAGCCGGCCGCGCGCAGCTTTCCCATCTCCGCCTGGGTGAAATACTGGTAGGCGCCGCGCAGGTGCTCCGGCATGTCCACATAGGTGATGCGCGCGCCCGGCCGAGCGCCGCGAACACCGCCTTGGCGAGGTCGGCGAAGCTGCGCGCCTGCCCCGTGCCGACATTGAAGATGCCGCTCACCTGCGGGTTCTCCAGCAGCCACTGCACCACGGCGACGCAGTCGCGCACATGGATGAAGTCGCGCAACTGGCCGCCGTCGCCATAGGCCGCGTTGTGCGACTTGAACAGCGTCACGCTTTCGCCGGCAGCGGCGGCGGGGTGGATCTTGTGCACCACCGAGCGCATGTCGCCCTTGTGGGCCTCGCCGGGGCCGTAGACGTTGAAAAAGCGCAGGCCCGCATATTGCGGCGGCCGCGGCGGCCGGCCCGCACGTCGGCCATGATGCGGCGATCCACGAACAGCTTCGACCAGCCATAGGGATTGAGCGGCGCGAGGCGCGCCAGTGCGCCGTCGTCGTCCGCATCCGCGAAGCCTTCCGCGCCGTCGCCATAGGTGGCGCCGGAGGACGCGAAGATGAAGGGCAGGCCCTTCGCCGCGCACTGCGCCCACAGGTCCAGCGTCGCGCGGATGTTGCGGGCGACGATCTTGTCGCCGTCGCGCTCCGTGGTGGCCGAGATCGCGCCCATATGGACGATGCCGCCGAGCCGGCCGCCCTCGCGCGTCACGAAGCTCTCGACCGCCTCCGGCCGGATCACGTCATGAAGCGGGATGTCGGCGATGTTGCGCCATTTCGGCCCGTCCTCCAGCCAGTCGGCGACCACCACGCGGCGGCCGTCCGCGGCGAGCGCGCGGGCGATGTTGGAGCCGATGAAACCGGCGCCGCCGGTCACCAGCATCAGGTCGCGGCCAGGGCCGCGGGAAGCGTCATGGGGCTCGGCACCTCGCAATGGTGCCGCCGATGTGCCACGCCGCCTCGCCGCTTGTCCATAAGGCCGGCCCGGCGCGGGCCTCAATGCGGCGCCGACAGATCCCTCAGCGCCCGCCACACGATCGCGGCCTCGAAGTCGGCGAGGCACGGCGGCCCCTCGATGGTGGCGGGGGCGATGCGGCAGCGGCCCTTCTCGCAGGGCGCGCAGTCGCGCCGCGAGATCAGCTCGCGCACCCGCGCGCCCACGAGGCCTGTGAGACGCGGGTCGGTGGGACCGTAGAGGCCGACCGTGGGCACCCCGAAGGTCGGCGGACAGATGGCCGAGCCCGGTATCGACGCTGACCACCCCGGCGGCGGAGGCGATGAGCGGAATGAGCGTCTCCAGCGGCTGGGGCGGCAGCGGCTCGACCGCCGGGCGGCCGTCGGCGATGGCGGCCGCCCCGCGCCGCCTCCGCCGCACCCTGGGTGAACACCAGCGCCTGCATGCCGGCGCGCTCCGCGTCCGCCGCCAGCGCGCGCCAGCCGTCGACGGTCCAGGTCTTGGTGGGCCAGGTGGTGCCGTGGAGAAAGACGAGATGCGGCGGGTCGCCCTTCGGCTGCGGCAGCGGCCGCAGGCCGGTGTCGAGCGGGCGGCCCTCCAGGGAATAGCCGAGCGCGGCGGCGAAGAGCTTGCGGATGCGTGCCGCCATGTGCTCCACCTCCGGCACCCGGTGGCGGCCGTGATAGGCGATGGCGGCGAGCCCCTCGCGGGCGCTGTCGCGATCGAAGCCGTGGCGCGGGCCTCGCGCGAGCATGGCGACGAGCGCGCTCTTCACCAGGCCCTGGGCGTCGATCACCACGTCGTTAGCCGCCGGCCGGCCAGCAGGCGGCGGACGCCGGCCGCCTCCCCGCCCGCGAGCGCCGCCAGCGGCCGCTTCTTCAGACGCCGCAGAGGCACCGCGATGGTCTCGCCGACCGCCGGATGAAGCCGTGCGATGGGCGCGAACGCCTCCTCCACGGCCCAGTCCACCTCAAGGCCCGGCACCGCCTGCATGGCGTCGGTCAGAGCGGGGAAGGTGTGCACCACGTCTCCGAGCGAGGAGAGCTTGACGACCAGCACCCTCATCGGGCGATGCGCTCGGCCGCCTCGAACACCTCGCCTGCGTCGATGCTCTCCAGGCAGGCGAGCGTGCCGAGCGGGCATTCGCGCTTCATACAGGGCCGGCAGGGCAAGGGCCGCGAGATCACGCGGGCGTCCGGCGCGGTGGGCGGCGTCATCTTCTCGGACGAGGAGCCGAACACCGCCACCACGCGCCGGTCGAGCGCGCTCGCCACGTGCATGAGGCCGGAATCGTTGGTGACCACCACGTTGGCGCCCGCCAGCACGGCGGCGGCCTCCATAAGGTTGGTGCGGCCGGTGAGGTCGTCGGTTCCCGGCGCCGCGGC
>NZ_JBNFNU010000435.1:0-3361 GCF_057364445.1 Xanthobacter sp. BG11Y11_SDJG | reverse complement strand
CACTGGAGCGCCGCGACCCCGGCGCGCGACGCGCCACCGCGGCCATCAGATCGAGCCAGTTGAAGTCCGGCAGCGCCAGCCCGCTGGCCACCAGAACGCGATGCCCGAGATCGGGCAGGCGCGTGCGCAAAGTGGCGAAGGGCGCCCCGGTGGCGAAGCTGTCCGCCTGCGGCATCGGCGCCAGAGCCGGCAAGGAGGACAGCGCCTCGTTCACCACAAAGGTACAGGCTGGGGCATGGAAGATGTGAACCGAGCGAAAACCATAGCGGCCGGCCTCCGCGATCAGCCGCTGGAGCCGCTCGGTGTCGCCGTCCACCGCAGTGTCCGCTGCGCCCAGAAGCACCACGAGCGTATCGGGCGCGTCTTCCGCGAAGGCGTGGCCGGCGCGCATGGGGTTACCGGCCGGGCCGGGGAAACAGGCGCGCCTCCACCCGCTCGCAGATAATGTGCGCGGTGGACAGATGCACCTGCTGGATTAGCGGCGTCGAGGCGGACGGGGCGGCGAGCACGATGTCGCACAGCGGCCCCATGTCGCGCGGGTCCTCGCCGGCGAAGCCGATGGCCACGGCGCCGCAGGCCCGGGCCATCTTGAGGCCCTCCAGGACATTGGGCGAGCGGCCCGAGGTGGAGATTCCCACCGCCACGTCGCCCGGCTTGGCGAGGCCGGCCACCTGGCGCGAGAACACCTGCTCGTAGCCATAGTCGTTGGCGATGGCGGTGAGCACCGAGCTGTCCACGGTGAGCGCCAGCGCCGGCAGCGGGGCGCGATCGTAGCGGAAGCGCGAGAGCAGCTCGCCGGCAATGTGCTGGGCGTCCCCGGCGCTGCCGCCATTGCCGAACAGCAGCACCTTGCCGCCATTGCCGAGGCAGGTCACCCACGCCTCGGTCACCGCCGCCGCGGCGGCGAGGAAGGCTGGCGCGGCGAGCGCCGCCTGAAGCACGGCGCGGGACTGGTCCAGATAGTCGGCGATGGCCTTTTGGTCGGTCGTCTTCATACGGGTCCGCTCGGCGGTCGCACGGGCGTACCGCGCCCGCATCTCTCGTCCGGCAGCGGTTTAGCAGGGATAGGGGCGGGCAACAAACGCCCCTGCCCTCCCGAATGCCCTCCTCGCGGGGGATGGGCTTGCCATTGCGGCCCAATTCCGGGCGCGCCCGCTCAAAGGGGCCTCGGCGGACACCGCGCTCATGAAGCAGAGCGCAGAGCGTTGTCGCCGAGCGGCCCAGGCGACGCGCCCCCCCGCCGACGCGACGCCGCGGGCGCGCGCGGGAACCTTGGCCCGGTGCCGGAGCTTCCTTCGCCATCTCACGGAGAGCGTCCTCATGGCCGGGCATGCGCACAGTTCCCTCGCCGAGCTTCGGCGGCGGGTCGAGGACGGGCGGGCGAAGCGCGGTCTGTTCACGCGCTTCGCCCAGGCCATCGCCCATTATGCGGGCAAGCCGGCGACCTTCGTCGGCGCTGTCGCGATCATCCTGGTGTGGGGCGTGTCGGGGCCGCTGTTCGGCTTCAACGACACCTGGCAATTGGTGATCAACACCTCCACCACCATCGTCACCTTCCTGATGGTGTTCGTGATCCAGAACGCTCAGAACCGCGATACCATGGCCCTTCAGATCAAGCTCGACGAGCTGATCGCCCGTCTCGACGGCCCGCGCCAGATCCTGCTTGACCTCGAAGACCTGGACGAGGAGACGTTGGAGCGGATGCGGCTCGAATACGCTCTGCTCGCCGACGCCGCGCGCGAGAAGAAAGGGGGCGGCGCCGAGCCGGCGCCCGACACGGGCGACCTGCCCTCCGCCCCGCAATGACCCCCGAGCGCCGCCCCTGGGGCGGCCGCGTCAGAGTTCCACCTTCAGCCCCACGTCGCCGCGCCGGGCGAGGACGGACAGCGACGTCCTGCCGCCTGCGCCCCGGTCCACGCGGATGTCGAGCGCGCCGTCGCCGAGCGTGATGTCGCGCAGGTCGAGCGTGTCGAGGAAGGACGGCAGCACCGGCCGGTCGAACACCACCGTGCCCTCCGAGATGTCGAAGCCGAGCCCCAGCGCCGCCTGGAGCATGGCGAGCGGGGCGGCGGCGGCCCACGCCTGCGGCGTGCAGGCGACGGGATAGGCCACCGGCCCCTGGCTGCGCTGGCGCGCGAAGCCGCAGAACAGCTCCGGAATGCGCCGGAGGTCGAAATAGACCGAGGCGCGGAACAGCCCCTCGAACAGTCGCGCCGCCTCGGCGCGGAAGCCGTATTGGGCAAGGCCCAGCGCGATGACCGCGGTGTCGTGGGGCCACACCGAGCCGTTGTGGTAGCTCATGGGATTGAACCGCGCCTCCCCCACCGCGAGCGTGCGCACGCCCCAGCCGGAGAAGAAGGCGCCGGACAGGAGCATCTCGGCCACAGCCGGCGCGCGGTGCGGCATGGCGATGCCGGCGAACAGCGCATGCCCCGCATTGGAGGCGCGCACCCGGCAGGGCCGCTTCTCCCCGTCGAGCGCGAGCACATAGGTGCCGAGGTCCTCGTCGAAGAAGGCGGCGTCGAACGCCGCGCGCAAGCGTTCGGCGCGGGCATGCCAGGCGGCGCTCATATGGCCCTCGCCGAGCGCGCGGGCGAGCAGCGCCCCGGCGCGCCAGGCGGCATAGGCATAGCCCTGCACCTCCACCAGCGCGATGGGGCCGCGGGCCAGCGTGCCATCCGCATGGAAGATGCTGTCGAAGCTGTCCTTCCAGCCCTGGTTCACGAGGCCGTCGGCGCGCCGGCGGCCGTATTCGACGAAGCCGTCGCCGTCGCGGTCGCCGTGGTCGGCGATCCACTGGAGCGCCGCCGTCACCGCCGGCCACAGCGCGCGGGCGGTGGCGAGGTCGCCGGTGCGCTCGAAATAGGCCCCCGCCAGCATCACGAACAGGGGCGTGGAATCGACGCTGCCGTAATAGCGCCGGAACGGCACCTCCCCCACCTCCGCCATCTCGCCGAACCGCACCTCGTGCAGGATCTTGCCGGGCTCGGCGTCGGCCTCGCCGTCGAAGTCCTGCGCCTGGTTGGCGGCGAGGTGCGAAAGCACGCCCCTGGCGATGTCGGGGTCCATCCACAGCGTCTCGAAGCCGGTGATGAGCGCGTCGCGCCCGAACACGGTGCTGAACCAGGGCACCCCGGCATAGGGATAGGGTCCCTCAGGCGTCTCGGTGATGAGCATGTTGAGGTCGCTCGACGCGCGCCGCATGCCCTCGTTGAAATGGTTGTTGGACGAGGTCACGGACGCGCGGCGCGCCTCGCGCCGCGCAGTTCGCGCCGCGCGTGATCGATGACCCTCGCGGAAGCGGTGGGGGCCGGCGCGCCCGGTGCCCGGTTCGCAGCACACCTCCACATGGATGGCGAAG
>NZ_JBNFNU010000434.1:0-3369 GCF_057364445.1 Xanthobacter sp. BG11Y11_SDJG | reverse complement strand
CCTCGCGCATGAGGGTGCGCAGGTCCGTGTAGCGCCAGGCCGTCCAGCGCGGCGGTGCGGCAGGCCGCGCGCCAGGAACTGGGCGAAGGCGGCGGCGCGACCCGCGGCGACCACGGGCGTTCCCGGAAGGCGGACCTCCGCGGCGGCGAAGGTCTCGGCCAGCGACAGCTCCGCCGGCGTCTTCATGAGGTGGACGGCGGCGGCCATGGCTCAGGCCGCCTCGTTCTGGAACTGGGCGTAGCCGGTGGCCTCCAGCTCCAGCGCCAGCTCCTTGCCGCCGCTGTGTACGATGCGGCCCGCCGCCAGGACGTGCACCACGTCGGGCACGATGTAATCGAGCAGGCGCTGGTAGTGGGTGATGACCACCATGGAGCGCTCGGGCGCGCGCAGCGCGTTGACGCCGTTCGACACCACCTTCAGCGCGTCGATGTCGAGGCCGGAATCGGTCTCGTCCAGCACGCAGAGCTTCGGCTCCAGCAGCATCATCTGCAGCGTCTCGTTGCGCTTCTTCTCGCCGCCGGAGAAGCCCACATTGAGCGGCCGGCGCAGCATCTCGGCACTGATGTCGAGGCTCTTGCCGATCTCGCGCACGCGCTTCAGCAGCTCGGGCGACGTCATTTCCGGCTCGCCGCGCGCCTTCCTCTGCGCGTTCACCGCCGCGTGCAGGAACGCCATGGTCGAGACGCCGGGGATCTCCAGCGGATACTGGAAGGCGAGGAACAGGCCGAGCGCCGCGCGCGCGTCGGGCGCGAGCTCGGAGAGCTCCACCCCGGCGAGCTTGATGGAGCCGCCGGTGATGACATAGCCGGGCTTGCCGGAGAGCACATAAGAGAGCGTGGACTTGCCGGCCCCGTTCGGGCCCATGATGGCGTGGACCTCGCCCGGATTCACGGTGAGCGAGAGGCCGTTGAGGATCTTGCGCCCCCCTTCGATCTCGGCGTGCAGGTCTTCGATTTCGAGCAGGGGGGTCATGTCGGTGATCCTCTGTCGGGAGTGGGGCGCGGGCTCAGCCGACGCTGCCTTCAAGGCTGATGGAGATGAGCTTCTGCGCCTCCACGGCGAATTCCATGGGCAGTTGCTGCAGCACGTCGCGCACGAAGCCGTTGACCACCAGGGCCACCGCCTCTTCCTGGCTGAGGCCGCGCTGCATGGCGTAGAACAGCATGTCTTCCGAGATCTTCGAGGTGGTCGCCTCGTGCTCGAACTGGGCCTGCGGGTTCTTCGTCTCGATATAGGGCACGGTGTGCGCGCCGCACTGGTCGCCGATGAGCAGGGAATCGCAATTGGTGAAGTTGCGCGCCCCGGTCGCCTTGCGGTGGGCGGAGACGAGGCCACGATAGGTGTTCTGCGAGCGGCCGGCGGAGATGCCCTTGGAGATGATGCGGCTCGACGTGTTCTTGCCGAGATGGATCATCTTGGTGCCGCTGTCCACCTGCTGGCGGCCGTTGGAAATGGCGATGGAATAGAATTCGCCGCTCGAATTCTCGCCGCGCAGGATGCAGCTCGGATACTTCCAGGTGATGGCGGAGCCGGTCTCCACCTGGGTCCAGGAAATCTTGGCGTTCCTGCCGCGGCAGTCGCCGCGCTTGGTGACGAAGTTGTAGATGCCGCCCTTGCCGTCGGCATCGCCAGGATACCAGTTCTGGACAGTGGAATACTTGATCTCCGCATCGTCCATGGCCACCAACTCGACCACGGCGGCGTGCAGCTGGTTCTCGTCGCGCATGGGGGCGGTGCAGCCCTCAAGGTAGCTCACATAGGCGCCCTCGTCGGCGATGATGAGGGTACGCTCAAACTGGCCGGTGTTCTTCTCATTGATGCGGAAGTAGGTCGACAGCTCCATGGGGCAGCGCACGCCCTTGGGGATGTAGACGAACGAGCCGTCCGAGAACACCGCGCTGTTCAGCGTCGCGAAGTAGTTGTCCGTGGTGGGGACCACCGTGCCGAGATATTTCCTCACGAGCTCCGGATGTTCGTGCAGCGCCTCGGAGATCGGCATGAAGATGACGCCGGCCGCCTTCAGTTCCTCCTTGAAGGTGGTGGCCACCGACACCGAGTCGAACACCGCGTCCACAGCGATCCGGCGCTCGCCCTCGGGACGCTCGACGCCGGCGAGAATCTCCTGCTCGCGCAGGGGGATGCCGAGCTTCTCGTAGGTCTTCAGGATCTCCGGGTCGACTTCGTCCAGCGACTTCGGCCCGGAGCCGCCCTTCTTGGGCGCGGCATAGTAATAGAGGTCCTGATAGTCGATGGCCGGGTAGGCGACCCGCGCCCAGTCCGGCTCCTCCATGGTGAGCCAGCGCGCATAGGCGTCGAGGCGCCATTGGAGCATCCAGCCCGGCTCGTTCTTCTTGGCCGAGATGAAGCGGATGATGTCCTCCGAGAGGCCCTTGGGGGCCTTCTCGGTATCCACCAGGGTCTCGAAACCGTATTTGTACTGATCGACGTCGATGAGGCGGACCTGCTCGATCGTCTCTTGTACCGCGGCCATCCGATCCTCCGTTCAACTGACCTGGACTTGGAGTCGTGCTGGGAGGCTCAAGCCTCGACCCGCGCCGCTCAGGCGGGAATGCAGGTCTTCTCGACCGGGCACACGGCGGCGCACTGGGGCGTGTCGAACGACCCCTCGCACTCGGTGCACTTGTTCGGATCGATGATGTACATGTCGCGCTTGAGCGAGATGGCGGCGTTCGGGCACTCGAACTCGCAGGCGCCGCAGACGGTGCATTGGGAGGCGACGATCTTGTAGGCCATTGGCTTTCCCCGCATGTGCAGAAGATGGCGGACAAAGCCTTCTTTCAAGCCGCGTGCCAGACTTTAATTATTTGATTTTGAAAGAAAAATCGTGCGGGATTGATGGCGGGCGGTGTCGCGCCCCCGACACGGTGTCGCAAGTGCGACAGGCCGGGAGGGGCAGCGCCCTGCGTTGCCCCCGCCCGGCGGCGGCCCAGCCCATGCGTTCCCCGGACAAGCGACGGCGCAGCCGGAGCGCAGAGCCGGGGTCCAGCGCAAGACTCCCGCGCAGCAGGCAATGGCTTCGGCGGCTGGGGTTCAGAAGCGCCTTCAGCGGTCCCTTGCGCTGGGTCCGGCTTTCCTTCCACTGCGCTGCCGCTCCGTTGCAGTCGGCCGGGGCGCGGGGGTGGTGTTCCCCGGCCGCGGCGCAGCCGGAGCGCTCAGAAGCGTTTGATCTCGATGTCGTGCTTCTTCAGCGCATAGCCGATCTGGCGCGGGGTGAGGCCGAGCAGGCGCGCGGCCTTGGCCTGCACCCAGCCGGCGCGCTCCATGGCGTCCACCAGGCGCTCGCGCTCGCCCGCATCGGCGTCCGCAGCAGGTGCTCCGGAAAGGGCCGCGGGGGGCGCGGGCAGGCGC
>NZ_JBNFNU010000433.1:0-3387 GCF_057364445.1 Xanthobacter sp. BG11Y11_SDJG | reverse complement strand
GGTGACGGGGTGCGCCATGTGGTCCCGGCGCCCCAACCGCCCCGAGCCTCCCTTCCCTCACCCTGCCCTCTCCCCGACGGGGAGAGGGTTCGCGGTGCGCCAGCCCGCATTCCGCGCGCACCGCGCGCCTCACCCATTCCTGAGAGGAACGCCCCATGTCCCTCATCCATGAAATCGACTACGGCACCCCGGTCTCCAAGTCCGAGAAGCTCGTCACCCTCACCATCGACGGCATGAAGGTGACGGTGCCCGAGGGCACCTCCATCATGCGCGCGGCCATGGAGGTGGGGAACCAGATTCCCAAGCTGTGCGCCACCGACATGCTGGAGAGCTTCGGCTCCTGCCGCCTGTGCCTGGTCGAGATCGAGGGCCGCGGCGGCACCCCGGCCTCCTGCACCACGCCGGTGATGGACGGCATCGTGGTGAAGACCCAGACCGAGCGCCTGAAGCAGATCCGGCGCGGGGTGATGGAGCTCTACATCTCCGACCACCCGCTCGACTGCCTCACCTGCTCCGCCAACGGCGATTGCGAGCTTCAGGACATGGCCGGCGTCGTCGGCCTGCGCGAGGTGCGCTACGGCTACGAGGGCGAGAACCACACCAAGCTGGGGAAGGACGAGAGCAACCCGTACTTCACCTACGAGCAGTCGAAGTGCATCGTCTGCAACCGCTGCGTCCGCGCCTGCGAAGAGGTGCAGGGCACGTTCGCGCTCACCATCTCCGGACGCGGCTTCGGCTCGCGCGTCTCGCCGGGCATGAACGAGACCTTCCTGTCGTCGGAGTGCGTGTCCTGCGGCGCCTGCGTGCAGGCCTGCCCGACCGCGACGCTCAACGAAAAGGCCATGTACGACATCGGCACCCCCGAGCATTCGCTGGTGACCACCTGCGCCTATTGCGGCGTCGGCTGCACCTTCAAGGCGGAGATGCGCGGCGACGAGCTGGTGCGCATGGTGCCGTACAAGGACGGCAAGGCGAACCGCGGCCATTCCTGCGTGAAGGGCCGCTTCGCCTACGGCTACGCCACCCATAAGGACCGCATCCTCAAGCCCATGATCCGCGCCTCCATCCACGAGCCGTGGAAGGAAGTGAGCTACGAGGAGGCGATCCAGTACGCCGCCTCCGAGTTCAAGCGCATCCAGGAGAAGTACGGCCGCCGCGCGGTGGGCGGCATCACCTCCTCGCGCTGCACCAACGAGGAGACCTACCTGGTCCAGAAGCTGATCCGCGGCGGCTTCGGCAACAACAACGTGGACACCTGCGCCCGCGTCTGCCACTCGCCCACCGGCTACGGCCTCTCGCAGACCTACGGCACTTCGGCCGGCACCCAGGACTTCGACAGCGTCGAGGCCAGCGACGTGATCCTCGTGATCGGCGCCAACCCGACCGACGGCCACCCGGTGTTCGGCTCGCGCATGAAGAAGCGCCTGCGCCAGGGCGCGAAGCTGATCGTGGTCGACCCGCGCCGCACGGATTCGGTGCGCTCGCCCCACATCGAGGCCGCCTTCCACCTGCCGCTGAAGCCCGGCACCAATGTCGCCATCGTCACCGCGCTGGCCCATGTGGTGGTCACCGAGGGCCTGGTGAACGAGACGTTCGTGCGCGAGCGCTGCGACTGGGACGAGTTCCAGGAATGGGCCGCCTTCGTCGCCGACGAGCGCCACTCCCCCGAGGCGGTGGAGAAGTATACCGGCGTCGATCCCGCGCTGGTGCGCGGCGCGGCGCGGCTCTACGCCACCGGCGGCAATGCGGCCATCTATTACGGCCTCGGCGTCACCGAGCATTCCCAGGGCTCGACCACGGTGATGGCGATCGCCAACCTCGCCATGGCCACCGGCAATGTGGGTCGCAACGGCGTGGGCGTGAACCCGCTGCGCGGCCAGAACAACGTGCAGGGCTCGTGCGACATGGGCTCGTTCCCGCACGAACTGCCAGGCTACCGCCACATCTCCGACGACGCCACCCGCGCCGCCTTCGAGGCCATGTGGGGCGTGCCCCTGGACAACGAGCCGGGCCTGCGCATCCCCAACATGTTCGATGCGGCGGTCGAGGGCACCTACAAGGGCATGTATGTGCAGGGCGAGGATATCCTCCAGTCCGATCCCGACACCAAGCATGTCTCGGCGGGACTTGCCGCGCTGGAATGCCTGGTGGTGCAGGACCTGTTCCTGAACGAGACCGCCAACTATGCCCATGTCTTCCTGCCGGGCTGCTCGTTCCTGGAGAAGGACGGCACCTTCACCAACGCCGAGCGCCGTATCCAGCGCGTGCGCAAGGTGATGGCGCCGAAGAACGGCTATGCGGACTGGGAAGTGACCCAGATGCTCGCCAACGCCCTGGGCTTCCCCATGGCCTATCAGCATCCCAGCGAGATCATGGACGAGATCGCCATGCTCACCCCCACCTTCAGGGGCGTGAGCTATGCGAGGCTCGACGAACTGGGCTCGGTGCAGTGGCCGTGCAACGACCAGGCGCCGGAGGGCACGCCGATCATGCATATCGGCGGCTTCGTGCGCGGCAAGGGCAAGTTCATCCTCACCGAATACGTGCCGACCGACGAGCGCACCGGGCCGCGCTTCCCGCTGCTGCTCACCACCGGGCGCATCCTCTCCCAGTACAATGTGGGCGCCCAGACCCGCCGCACCGCCAACACCGCCTGGCATGCGGAGGACGTGCTGGAAATCCACGCCCACGACGCCGAGAACCGCTGCATCCGCGACGGCGACTTCGTGAAGCTGGAGAGCCGCGCCGGCTCCACCTCGCTCAAGGCGGTGATCTCCGACCGCGTCTCGCCCGGCGTGGTCTACACCACCTTCCACCACCCGGTGACGCAGGCGAACGTGGTGACGACGGAGTATTCCGACTGGGCCACCAACTGCCCGGAATACAAGGTGACCGCGGTGCAGATCTCGCCCTCCAACGGCCCCACCCAGTGGCAGGAGGAGTATGAGGACCTGTCGCGCAAGAGCCGCCGCATCGCGGCGGAGTGAGGCGGGAGGCGCTCGCTCCTGTTCCCCGGACAAGCTCCACCGGACGGTGGAGCGCCGATCCGGGGCCCAGGGGCAAAGTCGGCGCAGCCGGCAATACCCTCCGGCGGGCGCCGGAGGAGCCACCTTCGGCGCGTTTTTGCGCTGGGCCCCGGCTCGCCCTCCGCTACGCTCCGCTCGGCCGGGGCACGAGGGCGGTTCGGTGACGCCAATCAGACCCTTCTCCCGGGGAGGGAGAGGTGGGAACGGAAGGGCGATTGCTCTTCCTATCCTGCCCAGCAGCCACCATCTGAACCGGACGACAGTGAAGCACGAAGATTCGAGATGACCGACGCACCCGCCCTGCCCCCTGCCCGACGACCGCCCGGGCGCCCCCCGCCGGCACGGCGGGTGGGCGCGCGCG
>NZ_JBNFNU010000432.1:0-3388 GCF_057364445.1 Xanthobacter sp. BG11Y11_SDJG | reverse complement strand
GGTCTCGGACGACGCCGGCTCGCGGACCCGGGCGACCGCGTCGCGGGCGGCGGTGCTGCGGGCGATGCCCTGCACCGCGGTGCGGGCGTCCTGCTCCACCACGTCGAGCGCCTGGCCCTGGCGGGCGACGATCTCGTTCAGCTCGGCGAGCGCCTTGATCTGCTCGGCCACGGCGCGGCGCATGGTGGCGGCGCTGGCCTCGGTCTCGGAGGGCAGCTCCAGGATGCCGCGCTTCATCTCCTCGCGGGCCAGCTCGATGGCCTGCTGAACGTCCTCGGCAGCCTGCTTGAGGTCGGAGGCGACGGCGGTGAAGCGCCCGCCGCTCTCGGCGAACAGGCGGTTCACGTCGGCCAGCGCGTTGGCATGGACCTCGCGCAGCGCCGCGGCGGTGCGCTCGCGCTCCGCCTCGGCGGTCTCGCGCACCAGCTCGAACTGGCTCTCGATGCTGCGGGCCGAGCCGCTGGCGGATTCCGACACCAGGCCGGTGATCTGCCGCGCCCGGTCCTGGGCGTTGCGGAACGTCTCCTCCAGCATGGTGTGGAAGTTCTGCAGGCGGCCGTCGATGTCGGCGATGCGCCGGGCGATGGTGGTGGACACCTCCTCGATGGCCGCGCGGCGGGTATTGAGGGTGGCGTCGATGCGGTCGTGGGTGGCGCCGAGCGCCTGCGAGGCCTCCGCCATGAAGCGGCTCTGCTGCTCGAAGCGGTCGGTGAGGCCGGCGATCTCGGACAGGGCGCCCTGCGAGAGCTCCTTCAGCGAGCGCACCTGGCCGTCGAACCGCGAGGCGGTGGTTTCCGCCGCGTGGCCGATGCCGGTCACGGTGGTGTTGAACGCCTCCACCTGCTTGGAGAAGGTGCTCGAGAAGTGGCCGAGATTGCCGACCGCGCTCGACATGGCGTTCTGGAACGTCGAGTTGGCCTCGCCGAGGCGCTCGATGATGGACTGCACGTCGCCCTTGAGCGAGGTGTTGGTGGCGGTGATCTCGGCCACCGCGCGCTGGCTGGTGCGCTCCAGCGCCAGCAGGAAGGTGCCGTTCTTGTCGTCGATCAGGTGGGCGATCTCGGTCAGGCGCGTGCCGAGCGCCTCGGCCACCTTCTCGGCGTGGGTGGTGAGCGACTGGCCGACATTCTCGGACAGCTGCGAGAGCGAGCGCTCCACCTGCACGGCTTCACCGCGCAGCTGGGAGGTGACGCCCTCGATCCGGTTGGTGAGCACGTCCGCCATGGCGGTGCCGCGCACCTCGATCGAGGTGGCGACCCCCTCCAGGCGGCCGAGCACCAGCTCCTCGATGCGGTTGACGCGACCGTCGAGCACCGAGGCGATCTCCTGGGCGCGGCTGCCGATGGAGCGGTGCACGGTCTCGGCCCGGTCCATCAGCACCTCGCCCAGCGCCTTGCCGCGGCTGGCGAAGAAGGTCTCCAACTGCTCCAGCGACTTGTCCACCGCCTCGGTGGCGCCGCGCGTGCCGTCGGCGATGGTGCGCGAGAACGTCACCGTGCGGGTGGCGAGCGTCTCGGTCAGGCTCTGGGAGCGCTGGTCGAGCGTCTGCTCGATGCGGGCGATGCGCTGGTCCATGGTGCTCGCCACCGTGGAGGTGGTGGTGGCGAGGCGCTCGTCGAGCGTGGACACGGCGACGCGCAGGTTCTCGTTCACCGCGTTCACCCGGTGGGTGATCTGGTCCACCAGTTCGGGCGCATGCACCCGCACCGTGGTATCGAAGCTCTTGATGCCCTCCTGCATGGCGCGGGCGAGGTTCGAGCCGTCGTGGTGAATGCGGTCGGCAAGCTCGTTGCCGCGCACGGTGATGGTCTCCTCCATCGCCTTCAGGCGCGAGGTGAGCATCTCCTTGATGGCGTCGCCCTTGTTGCCGATGGTGGCCACCAGCATGTCGGCGGTCTCGCGGAAGGCGTCCGTCACCTTGGAGCCGCGGGTGCCGATGGCCTTCGTCACCTCGCCGGCGACGAGCGACAGGCGCTCCGTCATGTCGGTGCCGGCATTGGTGAGGGAGGAGGCGATCTCGTCGCCCTTCTCCATCAGCGCTGCGGTCACCTGGCTGCCGGAGCGGTCGAGGGAGGTGGCGATCTTCTCGCCGGTGTCCTGGAGGCGCTGCTGGAGCGACTCGCCGCGCACCGCCACCGCCTCGTAGATGCGGTTGCCGGTGGTCTCGATGCGCTCGGCGAGGTCGGAGCCGTTGACGGACAGGGTCTCCGCCACGCGCTCGCCGGTCTCGGCGATCTTGCGCACCATGTCGCCGCCGCGGGTCGAGAAGTCGAGCACCAGGGCGTCGCCGACCTCGCGCATGGCCGCGTTCACGTCCGCGACCCGCTCGCCGATGTCGTCGGCGAGCGCGCGGTGTGGTCGTTGAGCGTGTCCGAGATGCCGTCCTTCAGGCGGTCGATATTGGCATTGACGTCGTCGCCCCAGGTGGAGATCAGCGCCGCCACGTCGGTGGTGGTGCCGAGCAGGTTGTGGGCGACGTCGTCGGTGCGCTCCTTGAGCAGGCGAATGAGGTCGTCGCCCGACTGCGCCAGGTCCTGGCGGATGTCGGTCCCGGTGATCTGCAGGCGGTCGATCAGCTCGCTGCCCTTGGCGGTCAGGCTGTCGATCATGCTGTCGCCCACGCGGGCGAGGGCGCCGGTGATGTGCTCGCCCTTCTGGGCCAGGATGTCGGTGACCCGGTCGGAGGCTTCCAGCATGGTGGTATTGATGCGCGCCGCCACGTCCTTGACCTCGCTGGAGAGCAGGGCCTCGGCGTGGGTGATGTTCTCGCGCAGATGCTCGGTCTCTTCCTTGATGATCTGGCGTTCGGCCTGAAGCTCCTCGATCAGGCTGCGGATGCGCACCTCGTTCTGCTCGTAGGCGCGCTCCAGGATCGAGACCTCGGCGCGCACCATGCTCTCGAGCTCGCTGGCGCGGGCGACCGCGCGCTCGATGCCCTCGCCCATGGCGGCCACCTCGCGGCGCACCGCCTGGCCGACGGTGACCACGGACTCCGTGGCGATCGCCTCCGGCTGGGCAAGGCGCAGCGCCACCTCGGTCATGGAGCGGGCGATGCCCTGCAGCTCGCGCGAGCGGCGGATCACGCTGGCGATGGCGAAGAAGGCGATGGGCGGCAGCAGGATGCCGGCGAAGATCGCGAGCAGCGCCGGCGAGGTGCCGAGCGACTGGACGCCGCCGGAGGTCGCCATCAGGCCGCGGTGATAGACCAGGGCGAATGCGGCGCCGAGCGCGATCCAGCCGAGCGAGGCCCCGACCGCCCACCAATAGGGGGTGGCCGATGCGCGGCGCTGAAGCTGGCCCACCAGCTGCCCGACGGTCTGCCGGTCGTCATTGGCGGCGCGGCCGGCCACGTCGAGGCGCGGGGCGGCCGGGACGGCCCTCGGGCCGG
>NZ_JBNFNU010000431.1:0-3401 GCF_057364445.1 Xanthobacter sp. BG11Y11_SDJG | reverse complement strand
CGCTGCGTCCGCCGCCTCGGTCCGGCCCAGATGCCGGCCCACCATGTCCAGCAGGGCGAAGGCGCGCGCCGCGCGGCCGCCTTCTTCCGGCGGCGCCAGCACGGCGACCGGCGACACCTTGGCGATCTGCGGCACCAGGAGGCCGTGGGCGGAGGACACCAGCGTCGCATCGGGCGCGACCTGCGCCAGTTGCTCCAGGTTCGGCTCCCAGGCGGCGCCGAGTTCGATGCAGGCATCCGGCAGCGGCGGATCGGCGAACAGCGCGCGATAGCGGGCCGCTTCGGTCATCGCCACCGGCGCCACGCCGAGCGCCAGCATGGCCTCGGCGATATCCAGCTCCGCGACCGCGAGGCGAGGCAGGGGCGCACCGGCCGCCGCCCCGCTGGCCGCCAGGAGTGCAGCCCCTGCCCCAAGCAAGGCGCGGCGCGAAAGGACGGAGCGGCTCACCATTGTAGGTCAGCGTGCCGATCACCGTGCGCTGGGCGCCCCATTGCAGTCGAAAGCGCTGAAGCAGGTGGAATACTGGGTGCCCAGCAGGTTGGTGGCGTTCAGCGCCAGCTGGGCGCCCTTCATCTGCGGCGAGAGCCGGCCGAGATCGTAGCGCATCACCGCGTCCACCAGGGTGTAGGGATCATTGGCGATGGTGTTGAGCGCGTCGGCATAGGACGTGCCCACATAGCGCACACCGCCGCCGAGATTGAACCCGGCGAGGTGGCCGGACGAGAAGGTGTAGTCGACCCAGACCGATGCCAATTGGTCCGGCACCCAGCGCGGGTGCTTGCCGAGCGCCAGCGCGCTGTTTGGCACGTCCGGATTCGCCTCGGTCACCACCACGTCGTTGTAGGTGTAGGAGGCGTTGAGGTTCCAGCCGTCGATGCTGGCGGTGGCCTGAAGCTCGACGCCGCGCGAGGTGATCTCGCCGTCCTGCACCTGCGGCCCGAAGGGATCGGGACCATAGGGGGTGGGAACGTTCTGCTTCTTGAGGTCGAACACGGCGGCGGTGAGCATCAGGTTCCAGCCCGGCGGCTGATACTTGACGCCGGCCTCCCAGTGCTCGCCGGTGGTGGGCTTCATGACGTTGCCGAAGGCGTCCACGCCGCTCTGGGGCAGGAACGAGGTGGAATAGCTCACATAGGGCGCCACGCCGCTGTCGAAGACATGGGTCAGGCCGGCGCGGTAGGTAAGCTTGCTGTCGTCCGAGACCTCGTTGATGATCGGATCGGCGGCATAGAGGTCGAACCCCTCCCCGCTGCCCCAGACGAAATCCTGGCGGGCGCCCAGCGTCAGGATCCAGTTGTTGTATTTGATCTGATCCTGGGCGTAGAAGCCCAGCACTTGCTGCTTGTAGAGCACGGACTGCCAGGGCGTCACGGCCGGATAGACCGTGTTGTAGTTCGGAAATGCGATGTTGAAGGGCGGGATGTTCCAGTTGTCGGTGAAGGCGATCCAGTCGGCATTGTTCTGGTAGTCGAGCCCGGCCACCAGCGTGTGCTGGAGACCCGCCGTCTGGAACCGGTACTCGATGTTGTTGTCGAGCACGAAATCGTTGCGCCATTCGTCATTGCCGGACAGCGCGAGGAAGGCTTCCGAGCCCACCACATCCCACGCCCAGGACCCGACGATGGTGGTCGACATGTGGCTGTAGCGCGCCTTCTGGCGGAACACGAGGTCGTTGGAGAACCGGTGCTCCAGCAGGTAGCCGATCGCCCACTGCTCCTGGTTCCAGATGTTCCCGTCACTGCCGTTGATGGGCGGCAGAGCGAGGTGGGTGAGCTGCCGGGTCGCCGGCCACAGGAAGGAATTCTCCTGGCCGATCTTGTCCTTCAGATAGTTGGCGAGCACGGTGATGGTGGTGTCTTCGGTCACCTTCAGCGTCAGCGCCGGGGCGATGAACTGGCGCTCGTCCGGCGCGGTGATGCCGTAGTCGTAGTAGATCGGCGCGTTGGCGTCGCGGAACAGGCCGGTGAGGCGGTAGAGCACCTTGCCCGCCGCGTCGGCGGGGCCGCCGAAGTCGAACGCGCCCTGGTAGCGCTGGAAGTTGCCGGCCTGGAGCTGGATTTCCCCGAACGGCTGCGCGGTCGGCAGCTTCGAGTCGCGGTTGACGAGGCCGCCGGGATCGCTCTGCCCGTAGAGCGTCGAGGAGGGGCCGCGCACCACGTCGTAGCGCGAATAGCCGAACGGCTCGTAGCGGTAGTTGATGTAGCTGATGAGGCCGTCCACATAGCTGCCGCCCTGGGCGCTCGGGAAGCCGCGGATGATGTAATAGGGATTCTGCTGGTTCTGCGCGCCGCCGAACGGCTGGGCATAGATGCCGGGCGTGTAGGTGAGTGCCTCGGGATCGGTCTGCACCGCGCGCACGTCCAGTTCCTCGCGCGTCACGACCGAGATGGATTGGGGCACTTCGATCAGCGGCGTGTTGGTCTTGGTGCCGGCCTCGGTCCGCGTGGCGACGAAGCCGACCGTGCCGTCGCCGTCCACCTCCAGCGTGTCGAGCAGAATGGCCCCGCCGGCCTGAGCGGGCCCGCTTGCAGGGTCGGCGGGCGCGGTGATGGCCACCGTGGCGGCGTTGGGGAAGGAATAGGCAAGGCCGGATCCGGCGAGGATGCGCGCGATGGCCTGCTGCCGGTCGCGACCCCGGAGAAGCCCGCCGTGGTCTTGCCTGCCGCTGCCGCAGCAAGATAGGTGACCTGAAGCCCGGCCTGGCGGCCATACTGGACCAGAGCAGGCCCGAGCGGCCCGGCGGGGATCGCGAAGCTGCGCGTTTCGCTCGGCGCCCGCGTTTCGCTTTGGGCGAAGGCGCTCGGCGCCGCGCCCAGGGCCACGGCGCCGATCACCGCCGATTGCACCAGTCCCAGCGCCAGGAGGCGCGCCGAAAACGCCCGTGCCCCGGAACTCCCATCCGCGCCGCTTCGCCAAAAGGCCCGCCGCCCGCTTCGTCATCTCGCAGCCACTCCCGTCATCCTGCGTGGAGGGCAGCGTGCCTGGTCTCCTGGGTAGAGCGGCCCCTGTTGCTGGTACAAACCGGCGCCGCCGTTTTTCCCCTTCAGACCGAAATTTTTCAGATCGGCGAGATCAGGGTCGCGAACGAGGAGATCCGGCGCACCCGGCCGCCGGCGGGCAGAACCACCGCCTCCAGGGCCAGCGCCGGATCGGAGAGGTCGAACACGCCGCTGACGCGCTGGCTGCCCACATAGGGCGCAGCCATGACGATGCGGCCGGGCAGCCAGCGGCCGATCCGGGCCACCAGGGTGGAGACGCTTCCCGCTCGGCGATGATCAGCCGCTCGCGCCAGGCGGCGACCTGCCCGGGCGCGCGCGTGCCGCGCTCCGGCGCCGGCAAGCCCGGGTCGTAAGCGAGCCAATCACCGTCCGCCAGCCGGATCGACGGGGCCGCGGCGCTGG
>NZ_JBNFNU010000430.1:0-3426 GCF_057364445.1 Xanthobacter sp. BG11Y11_SDJG | reverse complement strand
GGTCCGGGCGGCGGCGTGAGCGCCGTCCTGCGCCAGCGCGGCGGCCGGCATGACGAGCGCGGCGGCCAAGAATCATCCAACGCATGGGAATTCCCCCCTCGAGTCGCTCCATCTAGAGCAATTCGCGGCAGCGTTGAATGCGATTTCCGGCGCGGGCTTTCCTTTCCCGGCCAATTGCGCGTTGGGGGTCAGGCCACGGGCTGCGGCGCCGCCTCGCGATCGAGCCGGCCGAGGACCGCCTCGGGCAGCGCCACAGCCTCCTCCAGCGGCTGGCCCCGGTAGCGGATGAGCAGCGGCACGGTGAGCGTCATGGGATGGCTGATGCCGTGTTCCCACAAGCCGTCCTCGCCCCAGCAGTCGCCGTGGTCGGCGCAGATGACGATCGTCGCGTGGGCGAACGCCGCGATCAGCGGCGCCAGCACGTCATCGACATATTCCAGGCACTGGCGCTGGCGCGTGCGGCAGGTGTCGGCACGGTCCTCGGCCTGGAACGGGCGGCACGGATTGTCCTCCGCCGGCCAGGGCGCGCCTCGAATGATAGGGCACATGGGTCTCGCCCACATTGATGAACACGAAAGCGTCGTCGCGCCACCGCCGCGCCAGCGACTTCTTCACGAAGGCAAGCTGCTGGCGCACCCCGGCATGGCCGGTGAAGCGGAATTGCTTGAAATTTCCGGTGAGACGGCGTGAGACCGGGGTCGATCCGTCGAACCAGCCGGCCGCGCCCGTTCCCACCGTATGATACCCCGCCTTGCGGAAGCCGGCGACGATGTCGTCGCCGTCCACCGTGAAGCCGGCGGTGCCGTGCCCCGCATGGCCGGCCCGGCCGAGCCGGAACAGCCGCGCGAACTTCGGATTGAGGAACGGCACCGGCAGATCCGCCACGCCGGGCGTGAAGCCCACGAACATGGCGGCATGGGAGCCATAGGTAAAATGGCACGGCGCCTGCGCCCGGAACGTCGCCGACACCTGATCCATGGCCGGCGTCCGGGACGCCAGGAACGTATCATATCGACACGAGTCGACTGTGATGAACAGGACGCTCTTGGACGTTACCTGGAACGCATCGGCCATCCGCAATTGTCTCCAATTGTGATGCGCCGCCCTGCTGGCCGAAAGACTGCCAGTTGGTCTGGCCCGGCCACAAGGGCGGGCCTGTGACAAAAGGTAAACAGGCGTTTCTCCAGATGGTTCCGCGCGAAGACGCGCCGGCCGCCGCGCCGTTACAGGTTTGGAATCTGGCCGCCGTCCACCCGGATCATGGAGCCGGTGATGAAGGAGGCCTGATTGCTGGCGAGGAAGCAGGCCGCGTCGCCGAATTCCTCCGGCCGGCCGTAGCGCCCCGCCGGGATGCTCGCACGGGCGCGGACCCGGACCTCGTCGACGTCGATGCCCTCGCGCTTGGCTGCTGCCTCGTCCAGGAACGCCACGCGGTCGGTGGCGATGCGGCCCGGCACCAGCGTGTTCACGGTGATGCCGTCCTGCGCCACTTCCCGCGCCAGCGTCTTCGACCAGCCGGTGAGTGCAACGCGCAGGGTGTTGGACATGGCGAGATTGGGGATCGGCGCGATGGTGCCGGAAGACGTGACGGTGATGATGCGGCCCCATTGGCGCGCCCGCATGCCGGGCAGGATGCGGTCGGTGACCGCGATCACCGACAGCACCATGGAGCGGAAATTCTTTCCCACAGCTCGATGGGCTGGCCGGCGGCGGGCGTGGGCGGCGGGCCGCCGGTGTTGTTCACGAGGATGTCCACCGGGCCAAGCGTCGCCTCCACCTTGCCGATGGCGCCGTCGATGGCGCCGTGGTCGGCGAGGTCGAACGGCAGCACCAGCGCCGTGCCGCCCCCGGCCTCCACCGCGGCGGCGGTGCGTTCCAGGGCCTCCACGTTGGCGCCCGGCGAGCGCGACGCGGGCGCCCTCGCGCCCGAGCGAGACGGCGATGGCGCCGCCGAGGCCGCCGCTTGCGCCGAGCACCAGGGCGGTCCGCGCCTCAAGTCCGAAATCCATGGTTCGTCTCCCGATGGTCGTGCCGCCGGCGCGGGCGCCGCGGCGGGTCCGTGATGGCCAAGAAGGTGACTTCTCATAGGTCATGCCGCGCCGCTGCGGAACGGCCTTGGAGCGGCGGCGCGGTGTGGCCGGTGCCGGAACGAGCCGCGCACGCCACCGCCGCATGCCTGCGGTGGCGGCCGGTCTCATGCCGGCCGCATTTGTCGGCTTGCCTTGCACCTCGCGATGTCGTGAACGGCGGAAGGTCGCAGGTCCGCGCCCCGGCGCGGAAAGGCGAGCCCGCACAGTCGGTTGCGGCGACGCGCGGCAAGCGCGGACGGCTTGCGGTAACCATTTGTCAACGCTACAGGGTCTTACCGATGGACGTGGCGTCCTCTTCTGGCCTCTTCTGGTCCGATCCGGACGTTGGGAGTTCTGCGTTGCGCCGTCCGCTGACGAATGTTGGAGCCCGTGCCCGCGCGGCGGTCCTCGCCGCGTCGCTGGCGCTTGCGCTTTCGGCCTGTTCCCAGACCGACGATGCGTCGCGCAAGGCCAACAAGCCGCTGTCGCCGCAGATGCTCTCGCTGATCGCCCAGAAGAAGATGGAGCCGTCCAGCCCGATCCTGGTGCGCATCTTCAAGAAGGAGGCCGAGCTGGAGGTCTGGAAGGAGACCACGGACGGCAAGTACGCGCTGCTGAAGACCTATCCCATCTGCCGCTGGTCGGGCGAGCTGGGGCCGAAGGTGAGGGTGGGCGACCGCCAGGCGCCGGAAGGCTTCTACACCATCACCCCGGGGCAGATGAACCCGAACTCCAGCTACTACCTCTCCTTCAATCTCGGCTTCCCGAACGCGTTGACCGCGCCTATGGGCGCACCGGCGAGTTCCTCATGGTGCACGGGGACTGCTCGTCCGCCGGCTGCTACGCCATGACCGACGAGCAGATCTCGGAGATTTTCTCGCTCGCCCGCGAGAGCTTCGCCGGCGGCCAGACCGCGTTCCAGGTGCAGGCCTACCCCTTCCACATGACGCCGAAGAACCTCGCCGAGAACCGCAAGAACCCGAACATGCCCTTCTGGCGGAACCTGAAGGAGGGCTACGACCAGTTCGAGGTGACGCGGCAGGTGCCGAAGGTGAACGTCTGCGAGCGCCGCTACGTGTTCGGCGCCGAGCCGGAGCCGGGCAGGACCTTCAACGCCCAGGAGGCCTGCCCGCCCTACAGGGTGGACGAGCAGGTGGCCCAGTCGGTCGCCGCCAAGGCCCGCGTCGATGAGGCGCTGGTGGCGGAGCTGTCGCAGACCGCGCCGGTCGCCCCCGTGCGCACCGGCCGCGACGGCGGCATGCATCCGGTGTTCCTCGCCGAGCTGAAGCGCAAGCGGGCGGCGGGCGGCGAACCCGGCTACAACGTCCCAGGGCGCCGGGCACGGTGCCGGACACCA
>NZ_JBNFNU010000429.1:0-3427 GCF_057364445.1 Xanthobacter sp. BG11Y11_SDJG | reverse complement strand
CGCCGGCCTCCTCGGGCGCGCGCTCGACGGCGATCGGGTGGCGCAGGCGGTGGAGGCCGCCGCCGCGGCGCTGGAACCCACATCCGATCTTCACGCCAGCGCCGCCTATCGCCGCCGCGTCGCCGTCCTGCTCGGCACCCGCGCGATCGGCGACGCCGTGGCGGACGCGCAGGAAAAAGGAGCCGGCCGATGAAGGTCGCGTTGCAGGTTAATGGGGTGGTCCGCGAGGTGGACGTCGAGCCGCGCAAGACGCTGCTCGACACGCTGCGCGAGGAGCTGCGCCTCACCGGCGCCCATGCCGGCTGCGAGCACGGCGTGTGCGGCGCCTGCACGGTGCTGGTGGACGGCGCGCCCGTGCGCTCGTGCCTCATGTTCGCGGTGCAGGCAGACGGCCTCGACATCACCACCATCGAGGGGCTGGCGCCCGCCGCGGGCGAACTGAGCGTGCTGCAGGATTCCTTCTGCGAGACCCACGGCCTGCAGTGCGGCTTCTGCACACCGGGCATGATCCTGGCCTCGCACGCGCTGCTCGAGGCCAATCCCGACCCCACCCGCGCCGACATCGCCGAGGCCATCTCCGGCAACATCTGCCGCTGCACCGGCTACGGCCAGATCGTCGAGGCGGTGGAGCTTGCGGCCGAGCGCCTGCGCCGGGCGAACGCGCCGCGCGCGGTCGCCGGAGGACGCCCATGAACGCCGAGGCTCCCCCGTTCCGCTTCGTCTCCGCCAACCGCAGGGTGCGCGAGGACCGCCGCTTCGTGGCCGGCCACGGGCGCTACGTGGCCGACATCGCCCTGGAGGGCATGCTGCACGTTGCCATTCTCGGTGCGCAGCATCCGGCCGCCCGCATCCTGTCCATCGACCCGTCGGCGGCCCTCGCCATGCCGGGCGTGCACTATGTGCTGACCGGCGAGGAACTGGCGGGGGCGACCGACCCGCTGATGAACGGCCTCGACACGCCCAACGTGCGCCGCTTCCCGCTCGCGGTCGGCCAGACGCGCTATGCCGGCGAATGGGTCGCCGCCGTGGTTGCCGACACCCGCGCGCTGGCGGAGGACGCCTGCGAGAAGCTGAAGGTGAGCTACGAGCGCCTGCCGTATCTTACCCGCGCCGAGGAGGCGCTCGACCCGTCGAGCCCGCCGGTGCACCCGGCGCACGGGTCCAACGTGCTGCTCGACAAGCCGTTCGTGTGGGGCGAGGTGGACCGGCACTTCGCCGAGAGCCCGCGCCAGCTTTCCTTCCGCGTCACCTGGGGACGCAATTCGACCGTGCCGATCGAGACCTTCGGCGTCGTCGCCTCCTGGGACCCCTGGTCCGAGATGCTGGACGTGTGGGCCTCGATCCAGATGCCCAAATATCCCGACCAAATCGCCCGTGCGCTGCGCATCCCGGCCAACAATGTGCGCGTCCACCACGACGTGGACGTGGGCGGCAGCTACGGCGTCAAGCGCGGCATCAAGCACACGGTGCTGGCCGCGCACCTCGCGCGCCGGCTGGGGCGCCCGGTGCGGCTCCTGGAGGACCGGCTGGAAAACATGCGCGGCGGCGACGCGCACGGTCCCGAGCGCATCTTCGACGTGGACGTGGCGTTCGACGACGACGGGATCGTGCGCTCCATGAAGATGCGGGCGCTGGACAATGCCGGGGCCTATGCGGGCCGCGCGCCGTTCCAGCTCGGCAAGCCCATCGGCGCCATCGTCGGCCCCTACAGGATCGAGAGCGTCGCCTACCGGGCGCAGTCGGTCACCACCAACAAGGCGGTGCAGGAGGCGGTGCGCGGCTTCGGCCAGTCGCCCACCAACTATGCCATCGAGACCGCCCTCGACCAGGTGGCGCGGGCTTGCGGCCTCGACCGCATCGAGGTGCGCCGGCGCAATTTCATCCGCAAGGAGGAATTCCCCTATCTCATCCCGAGCGGCACGCGCTACGACAGCGGCGACTACCACACGGTGGTCGACAAGGTGCTGGCGCACGTGGACTACGCCGCCCTCGTGGCCGAGCGCGACCGGCTGCGCGCCGAGGGCCTGCTGGCCGGCATCGGCATCGCCGCGTGCCTCGAGCCGAGCGGCGGCAATTCCGCCTTCGAGCCGCTGCTCAACGAGAAGAACGAGACCACCACCTGGATGGAATCGGTCCGCATCAATGTGGACGGGACCGGCTGCGTCGCGGTCACCATCCACACCACGTCCTCGGGGCAGGGGCACGAGACCCTGGCCGCGACCGTGGTTGCGGAGGTGCTGGAGATCGACCCGGACCTGATCCGCGTCGTGCGGCCGGATTCGCTCGCGTGCCTGCCCTCCAACACGCCGGTGGGCAGCCGCATGGCGATCATGATGGGCGGCGCCTGCTTCCACGCGGCGCAGAAGCTGAAGGCGAAGCTGCTGCGGATCGGCGCCCACCGGCTCGGCCTCGCGCCAGAGGCGGTGCGCTACCACGGCGGCAGCGTCGGCGCGGCGTCGGGCGGGCAGGCGCTCGACTGGGCCGCTCTGGTCAACATCGCCCACCGCAACTTCCACCTCCTGCCGCCCGACACCGAGCCAGGCCTGGAGAGCACCCATGTGATGCAGGTGCCCACCGGCGCCAGCCTGCCGAAGGACGGGCGGGTGCAGATGTATCCCTGCCACTCGTTCGAGTTCCATCTGGTGCTGGTGGCGCTCGATCCGGTGCTCGGCAAGCCGGAGATTCGCCGCTACGTGATCGGCCACGACTGCGGCACGGTGATCAATCCCCACATCGTCAAGGGCATGACGCTCGGCGGCATCGCCCACGGCCTGGGCGCCGCGCTGCTGGAAGAGTTCGTGTACGACGAGGAGGGCCAGATGCTCACCCAGAGCTTCATGGACTACCTGCTGCCGTCCTCCCACGAGATGCCGAAGGTGGAGATTGTCCACCACTGCACGCCCTCGCCCTTCACCGTGTTCGGGCAGAAGGGCTCCGGCGAGAGCGGCTATCTCGGCGCCCCGGCGGCCATCTCCGGCGCCCTGAACGACGCCGTCGCCGATCTCGGCCTGTTCTTCGACAAGCTGCCGATCCGCATTTCCGCCATCAGCGACGCCGTCGCCGCCGCCCGTGTCCGTTCCAGCGAAGAGACGACCTCATGATCATCGACTGCCATGCCCATCTCGTGCCGCCGAGCCTGCTGGAGGCCATCCGGGCCGATGCCGGAAAATTCCCCTCGGTGCGCCTGATCGAGGACGGCGCCAGCCTCGGCTTCGCGTTCGCGGGCGGCAAGCCCACCCGGCCAGTCTCCAAGCCGCTGAGCGACATCGCCGCGCGGCTGAAATGGATGGACGAGCAGAAGATCGAGCGCCAGATCGTGGCGGCTGGCGTCGACATGTTTCGGCACGAGCTGCCGGCGGAGGAGGGCGCCCGCCTGGGGCGCGGCTCGCCAACGCGCACCTCGCCGCCGCCGCCAAGCCGAGCCATC
>NZ_JBNFNU010000428.1:0-3452 GCF_057364445.1 Xanthobacter sp. BG11Y11_SDJG | reverse complement strand
CGCCGAGCCGGCGGAGGCGCGGCGCGCGCTCGCCCAAGTTCTGGCGCGACGTCTCGCGCGACGGGCGCATGTCGCCGCTCCAGCGCACCGCCTTCGACCGGCTGCTCGGCAACTGGTCGCTGGCACGCAACCCGGCCTATCTCGCCTTCGAGGTGGCCTCGCGCTTCTTCTCGCCCTACGACCTCAACCCGCTCAACATCAACCCGCTGCGCGAGATCCTCGACGCGCACGTGGATTTCGAGGCGATCCGCGCCTCGCAGGTGGCGGTGTTCATCTCCGCGACCAACGTCCACACCGGCCGCGCCCGCATCTTCGACCACCAGGAGATGACCGCCGACGCGGTGATGGCCTCCGCCTGCCTGCCATTCCTGTTCCAGGCGGTGGAGATCGACGGCGTGCCCTATTGGGACGGCGGCTATATGGGCAATCCGCCGCTGGTGCCACTCTACGAGAAGGCCGAGGCGGACGACATCATCCTGGTGCAGATCAACCCGGTGGCGCGCGAGACCACGCCGCGCACCGCCTCGGAAATCCAGAACCGCATCAACGAGATCACCTTCAACGCCTCGCTGCTGGCGCAGCTGCGCTTCATCGACCAGGCGGCGAAGCTGATCGACCAGGGCTTCATGAGCCGCCTGACGCTCGGCGGGTCGAGCTTCCGCCGGGTGCGCCTGCACCGCATCGGCGGCGCCGACCAATTGGCCAAGCTCGACGCCACCTCCAAGCTCAATGCGGAATGGGGCTTCCTCCAGCATTTGCGCGACCTCGGCCGCGCCGCGGCCGAGGAATTCCTGGAGACGCACGGCGCCGACATCGGCCGGCGCTCGACCCTCGACCTCAGGCTGGAATTCGCCGACTGAGCGATCAGCCGCGCGAATCCTTCTTCGCCTGCGCCACCGCCACGAACTTGGTGACGCGTCCCGCCTCGCCGGCGGCGCCGATGGCGTCGACGCGGGTGGCGGCGCCTTGGCGCTGCATGCCCTCATTGGCGCGCGGCAGGGTGGCCGGGCGGGTGGCGCGCTTGGAATCGCGCTTCAGCTCCAAAGCGCGGTGGGCATTGGCCACCAGTTCGGAGCGGGAGGTCTCGGCCTCGCGCCGCTTCACCTCGCGCCGGGCGCGGGTGAGGGCATCGTTGAGCACGGAGGCCTTCTGCCGGTTGCCGCCATCGGCCTTGTCATAGGCCGCCGCGCCGCGCCCGCCTTTGCCGCGCATGGCCCGGCGCTGGTTGTTGGCGATCGTCAGCGCGCGCTCGCGGCGCTCGCGCAGATGGCGCACCAGGGCATGGAGATCGGCGTCGGACAGCATGCCGATGGCCGGCTGGCGGGTCTGGTCGACGAAGCCCAGTTCGTCGGCGCTCAGCACGCGCTGCTCGGTCTTGCGGGGATGGGCCATCTTCTCGTTCCTCCATTGCGTGGCTTGAATTGCGTGGCTTGATCGGCGCGGCGCGCGCACCATGTTGAATACGAACGATATTTCACCGGAATGCGTCGCCGTAAGACGGCCGGAGCGGGGAGGGCCCATGAGCAGAGACCCGGTGCCGGCCGCCTTCCGGGCCGGCGGGACGCGCATCGATGTGGTGGTGGGCGACATCACCGCCCTCGCCCTCGATGCCATCGTCAATGCCGCCAATTCGTCGCTGCTGGGCGGCGGCGGGGTGGACGGGGCGATCCACCGCGCCGCCGGGCCGGAGCTTCTCGCTTATTGCCGCACGCTCGGCGGCTGCCCCACCGGCGAGGCACGCCTGACGCCCGGCTTCCGGCTGAAGGCGCGGCACGTGATCCACACCGTGGGGCCGGTCTGGCAGGGTGGCGGGGCGGGGGAGGACCTCCTGCTGGCGCGCTGCTACCGGGACAGCCTCGCCCTCGCCGAGGCGGCGCAGCTCGACTCCATCGCCTTCCCCGCCATCTCCACCGGCATCTACGGCTTCCCGCCCGAACGGGCGGCACCGCTTGCGGCGGCGGCGGTGCTCGATCATGTTCGCGCACGGCCGCTCGTAACGCGCGTCGTCTTCTGCTGCTTCTCGCAAGGCTCCGCGAACCTGCACCATGCCGCCCTCCGCGCCCAAAACCTCGAGCCCATCGGCCTCGATCCGTGAGGACCAGCCGCCGCCGGTGCCGATCCTGCACCGCGACGGCATGATGCTGATCGTCGACAAGCCGCAGGCCTGCCGGTGCACAAGGGACCGAAGGGCGGCACGACCCTGGCGGACCATCTCGACGCCCTGCGCTTCGGCCTGCCGCGCGCGCCCGAGCTTGCCCACCGGCTCGACAAGGACACCTCCGGCTGCCTGGTGCTGGGCCGCCATGCCAAGGCACTGGCGCTGCTGGGCAAGCTGTTCGCCTCCGGGGCGGTGGACAAGACCTATGTGGCGCTCACCCAGGGCGCACCGGTCGAGGACGAAGGCCGCATCGACCAGCCGCTGGCCAAGCGCTCGCCCCAGCGCGGCTGGTGGATGCAGGCGGTGCCCAAGGGAACGGCAGGAGCGCAGGAGGCGATCACCGACTTCAAGGTGCTGCACCGGGGCGATCATCTGAGCGTGGTCGCGCTGTCGCCGGTCACCGGGCGCACCCACCAGTTGCGCGCGCATCTTTCTCATCTCGGCTGCCCGATCCTGGGGGATGCCATCTATGGCGGCGCCTCGCGCCTGCCGGGCGGGCCGATGCTGCATCTGCATGCGCGGCGCATCTGCGTGCCGCTGGCGCGGAACGCACCCGCCGTTGCGGCAACCGCCCCTTTGCCGCCGCATATCTGCGCCAGCCTCCAGGTGCTCGGCCTGGAGCCGGAGGAGATCGGCGCGGCGGCCGACCGGTGGGCGCAGACGCTGGGATCCAAGGCCCGCGCCGTCTGACCCACATGTGAATGCGCGCCGCGGCGGCTCCGGCTGGCCCGCTCCTTGCTACATGTTAAGGTTGTCGATCTGGGCCGTCGCCGGGGCGCCACCCCGCGCCGATGCAGCGTGATGGAGGTTGCGTGACCACGCCTCGCGAGAACAAGTTTTCGCGCCGCCGGGCCGAGAGCCCCGAGGGATTGCTCGCCAAGGCGATCGCGCGGGCGCGGCTCGTCATCGGCTGGGAACGGGCGTGGCCGATCCTGGTGCGCATCGGCGTGGTCGCCGCCGCTTTCCTCGCGGTCTCGTGGACCGGGCTGTGGCTGGCCTTGCCGATCTACGGCCGGGTTGCCGGCGTCGTCGTGTTCGCGCTGGCGCTGCTGCTCGCCGCCCGGCCGGCGCTCTCCTTCAGGTGGCCGACGCGGAGGGACGCCATCGCCCGTCTCGACCGCAAGAGCGCGCTCGCGCACCGTCCCGCCACCGCCATTTCCGACGCCCTCGCCACCAAGCCGGACGACTGCCGGTCGGCCGCCGCTCTGTGGCGCCGCCCATCTCACCCGCGCCATGGCCGCGGCGCGGGCGCTCGATCCCGGCGTCGCCGGCGCCCGGCATGCCCGCCAAGGAC